>JAFDYP010000246.1 GCA_018267355.1 Bacteroidota bacterium | reverse complement strand
TTCTCCAGGTGCAGTTTCTTCTCTCCTCCTAGTTTGAGCTCCTGTATCGGATCTATTCCTGCGCCCATAAAATTAAAAGTAGGCTCTATACCATTGGTCGCTACCGGTGCATACATCCACTCATTGCCACGCAATACATAGCGGTCATTACCTTCTATGAAACAGAACTGGTTGTATTTATACTGGTCCATCGTCTTTCCTTCATTATTGTACCAGTAGCTCTGCAGCATAGGCATCGTCACCGGTGTTTCCTCAAAGAGATTGCCATTCTGCTTTTCGCAGCCCGCAGCTTCCAGTATAGACTGATAGATAAAACGCGAACTCACATTGTGACGCAAGGTCTGGGCAGGGGTGTGATCATGCCCCATCCAGAAAAGCGGCACCCTATTGCCCGCGTCAGTTACATTATTGAAATGATACTGCCAGCCCTGATCGCCAAAATTCTCTCCATGGTCCGAGCAGAAGACGATCAGATTGTCCTGATCACGGTGTATCTCCTCTATAAACTCATCCACATGGCTGCGTACCATCAGCCAGGCACGGCGCTGGCGCTCTTTGAATAGTTCCAGCATATCATCCGCTATGGTCTGCTTGCCCGTTTTCATAAAGGTCTGGGACAGCAGGTGATAAAAGGTGTACCATTCACGGGCCTTGCCGTAGATAGACTTGCTGAGCAGCTCAAAAGTATCATTCACATGATAGGGATAGTGCGTCTCCATCATGTTGAGAAAGAAGAAATTGCTCTGGCCTTTGTCATTATTGGCCTTCATGAGCTCCTTCGTCTTGGCAAAAAGATCAGTACAGGTCTTTTGCGCCCATACCAGGCCTTGTGAAAGATCCTCAGATAGTTCACTGAATATTTCGTCATTAGGCTTCATCACCATCCGGCGTATACGCGGCCTGTTGAGCATGAGCACCAGGCGCAGCAGCATGGGGTGGCGGCTATCTACATAGTTCCATATCTTATAGAGCTCGTCAAAATCCTTCGAGAGGTTAAACACCTCCGTGGTCACGCTATTGGCAGTCACCATGATCGGCTTGTAGCCCTGCCCTTTCAGCCTGCCGGCCAGAGATGGTATTTCATCCTGAAACCTCCGCGAATGGGTATTGGTACCATGCTCGTGCGGCATCAGGCCCGAGAAAAGGCTGGAGGTAGCGGGCAGGGTCCAGCAGGCTGCGGACCGTGCATTGGAGAACTGGATGCCATTCTCCTGCATATATTTCACTCCGGCCTCACCGTCACGGTACACTGTATCGTACCGGAGGCTGTCTGAGACCAGCAGGATGATATTTTTAGGACGGGAGGCCATGTTTAGCCCGCGAATCTATGATAATCACATTAATTTAACACCCCTTTCACCGATTTCTTAACGACTTGCACTTTATAATCGGTCATCGCCTCTTATTCAGCGTGCAATCCGGCATTATTTTCATTGTTGCCTGCCATTCAGCTATTTTGCAGTCATGAAGCAGAAAATCGTCATCCTGACCGGTGCCGGCATCAGTGCCGAAAGCGGCATACAAACTTTCCGGGGCCAGGACGGCCTATGGGAGGGCCATCGTATAGAGGATGTAGCCTCACCCGAGGGCTGGCGCAAGAATCGTGAACTGGTGCTGGATTTCTACAACAAGCGCCGCCGTCAGCTCCATGATGTAGAGCCAAACGCAGGACACAAAGCACTCGTAGATCTGGAGCAGAAATATGACGTCACCATCATTACGCAGAATGTAGACGACCTCCACGAGCGCGCCGACTCTTCAAACATTATCCATCTGCATGGCGAACTATTCAAAGTGCGCAGCTCAATGGATGAAGGACTCGTATATGAATGGAAGAAAGACCTGAATATCGGTGATAAATGCGAGCATGGATCTCAATTGCGCCCCCATATCGTATGGTTTGGCGAGATGGTGCCGATGATCGCAGTAGCACAAGAGGTAGCGGCGCAGGCAGATATCTTCATCGTGATCGGGACATCCCTAGTGGTTTATCCTGCTGCCGGTCTGCTGCACTACGCTCCGCGCGATAGCCGCAAGTTCCTCATCGATCCTTTCGCAGATTCTCTCGGCACCTCCGGCATTCCGCATCTGCGCACTATCACTGCGCCGGCTACCCGTGGCGTACCTGACGTTGTTCGACTGTTGTTAGACGAGGCGGACGGCCTCTGATACCTGTCGTTGACTTATATCCCTTTGGCACTTTACTACTTATCTCCTATTTTCGGCGTATGCAAAAGATAGATACAGCGCTCACCCGGATGCTCAATCTGGAGTACCCTATTATCATGGCACCTATGTTTCTGGTGTCTAACGCAAAGATGGTCATCGAAGCCTGCCGCTCCGGCATAGCGGGCTCCGTACCGGCGCTGAACTATCGCTCTGACGCTGACTTCCGCAAAGCGCTCGACGAGATCAAGGCCGGCGTGGGCGATCGTGCCTATGGGATCAACCTGATCGTCAATAAATCCAATATCCGCTTTGAGGAGCAGCTTAAGACCTGCATGGAATATAAAGTACCTTTCATCATCACCTCTCTCGGTAGTCCGCAGCGGACCATAGAGGCCTGCAAGCCACTTGGCATAAAGGTTTTCTGTGACGTGGTGGATGTAGCATACGCAAAGAAAGTAGAAGAACTCGGCGCTGATGCCGTGATAGCAGTCAATAATGAAGCCGGTGGCCACGCCGGTGATATGAGCCCGGAGCAGTTGCTACCCCTTCTGGTGAAAGCCTGTACGATACCCGTGATCTCTGCCGGCGGAGTAGGCAATAGGAAAGGTCTGGATCGCATGCTGACGCTTGGCGCAGCTGGAGTATCCGTAGGCAGTCCTTTTATAGCATCGCTGGAGGCACCCGTTTCCAATGAATACAAGCAAGCAATCGTGGATTATGGCGAGGGTGATATCGTGAGGACGACCAAACTGTCAGGTACGCCTTGCACGGTGATCAATACGCCGTATGTGCAGCAGCTCGGTCTGGATCAAAACTGGCTGGAGAAAATGCTCTCGCGCAATAAGAGCCTGAAGAAGTATGTCAAGATGCTGACCTTCTATAAAGGCATGAAAGCATTGGAGAAAGCTGCCTTCAGCGCTACCTATCAGTCCTATTGGTGCGCAGGAAAATCTATCGAGCATGTCAATGCTATAAAACCTGTATCGGAGATCACAAAGGGACTGGTAGAAGCCTGATAGATTTCGGATCTTAGATTTGGGATTGCGGCAGTTTAGTCCGTTTCAGCATTTGCTATCCCATGCCTAAAATGATTGTATGCCTATCCTTGCCGAATCGCATATCCCAAATAAGGATTAATGACTCACCGTCGGCACCATGCCGCGGATACCCATATCCACTACATTCTCACCGCTGAGCGCATCCCATTTACCATTACCATTCAGATCCTGCCACTCAAAACTTTTGTTGGTAGAGAGTCCTACTGTCACCACGATGTCCTGAGTCTCATTACCCGTGATAGTCAGGCTACCGGGCTGAAATCCTGCGGTCACTACACATGATCCTGCCGGTATGGGTGAGGTAGCAAAAAGAGGATTTACGACTGTCGTTGCAGGAGCCTGGCCTGTCTGAGTGAAGGTCTGTGAGTAGCCGTAAGCAGAGAGGTCGATCTTCTCCTCAGCGCCCCAGTAGCCTTGCAGTTTATTGCCATTTACTGTGATAGACTGGGTATTGATGGTATAGCTCGACAAGAAAGTATTGTAGCCCACAAAGCTCGCTACAGTACATGGGAAGTCCTGATGAATAGGAACCGCTACTGAGTTATAATACAGAGTGGTATCTGCTCGGGATGTCACAGCATAATGCTGATATGCAATGGAGACGCGAAGGTATTAATAAGTAGCGG
>JAFDYP010000245.1 GCA_018267355.1 Bacteroidota bacterium | reverse complement strand
TTTCGTCAATGTGGTCAACTCCGGTACAGTGATGACTGATACCAGCGTAGACAATACGGTAAAAGTAGATGCGACTGGCCTGAGTCCGGCTACATGGTACTACTACAGGTTTACCGCCTATGGCAAGCACTCCTCTACAGGCCGCACGCGCACGGCACCCTCGGGCAATACTGACAGCCTCCGTTTTGCTATCGTAGCATGCTCCAATTTCCAGGCGGGATTTTTCAATGTTTACCAAAGCATAGGCACGCGCAATGATATAGATGCTGTACTGCACCTGGGTGACTATTATTATGAGTACAAGGCCCGCGGCTATGGCTATACCGGCGATAGTACCCGCCTCCATGATCCGGGAGATCATGATGCACAAACACTGGCCGACTACCGCATGCGCCACTCGCAGTACAAACTGGACCCGGACCTGCGCCTCTGCCACCAGCAGTATCCGTTCATCACGATCTGGGATGATCATGAGACTGCCAATGACTCCTACTATTCGGGAGCAGAAAATCATGATCCTGCTACTGAAGGTGATTGGTTTACCCGCAAGGATGCCGGCAAGAAGGCATACTTTGAGTGGATGCCCATACGGGAGGTATCTGCTAATAACGATACAACCGTACGCCGCACAGAGAAATGGGGTGACCTGATAGACTTTATCATGCTGGATACACGTCTGGAGGGCCGTGATTCGTCTCTGGGTACTTTCATACCTGATACCGTATCTTATGTCACAGATACCAATCGCCAGCTGCTGGGCAGAGAGCAGCTGCAGTGGTTTAAAGGCGAGCTAAGCGCATCCACGGCCAAATGGCGCATCATAGGCAATCAGGTGATGATAGCTCCCCTCGTGTCCCATAACGGACTAACATTCATAGTAAACGGCGATCAATGGGATGGCTATCCTGCAGAGCGCAAACGGGTGCTGGATTATATTATGCAAAACAATATTAACAACGTTGTTTTTGTAACGGGAGATATCCATACCTCCTGGGGTAATGATATACCACATCCGGACTCGACCTACGTGCTGGCTACCGGTCACGGCTCAGTCGCCACAGAGTTTGTGACCACAAGCATCACCTCTCCGAGCAATGGGCTGAATGCCATCCCTATAGGCAACATACAGACCAATAATCCTCACATGAAGTATATAGAGCTGCTCAAGCGCGGTTACCTGCTGCTTGACGTCAACAAACAGCGGGTGCAGGGTGACTGGCTACATGTCAATACTGTGACGAGTAATAATTTCACAGTGACTGATGACGGCTACTGGATGAATATGGATGGTGAGCGTTTCCTGCGCCTCGCCTCCGGACCGCTGGGCCCGCGCCCCGGCAATCCACCACTACTGCCATATACTATCGTGACGGGCATCAGGCACGTGGCACAGGACCTGATAGTGATAGGATGCTATCCTAACCCGGCAGAAAATGAAGTGGCAATACAATACTATCTGTCTGAGCCAGCCAAGGTGACCATCAATATCACTGATATGGGCGGCAAGACGGTCTACACCCGCGAGGAGCAGCAGACTCAATACGGCCTCTACAGCGGCAAAGAGTATATAGATAACCTGGCCGTCGGCAGCTATGTAGTGAGCATCACCGCAGGTGGCAAAACCTATAGCAAGCAACTCGTAAAGGCTAAATAGTTTTCATTATTTATAACCCAATAAAACAAGTCCCACCTCAATGAACAAATTTGCAATGATACTCATGTGTATGGTAGCGGCTATCGGCCTCCGGGCCCAGAGCTATCTGCTACCATCTCGCCCACATGTAGACAGCACGCTCGCTCCTTTTTTTCACGGTGTAGCCTCCGGTGATCCGCTCTCTGACAGGGTGATCCTATGGACACGCGTCACCACAGAAGATAATTCTGTCTCCGTAGACTGGCAGATAGCCACAGATACGGCTTTTGCTAACGTGGTGAACTCCGGCACTCTCACCACAGATACCTCCCGTGACCATACGGTAAAGGTAGATGCCACCGGCCTCAGCGCCGGTACCTGGTATTACTATCGCTTCAAAGCCTACAACAGGTACTCTGCTATGGGCAGGACGCGTACCGCTCCCGTAGGCAATACTGATAGCCTCCGTTTTGCGATCATAGCCTGTTCTAATTTTCAGGCCGGATTCTTTAATGTCTATAAGGATATAGCTACGCGCAATGATATAGACGCTGTGCTGCATCTGGGCGACTACTACTACGAGTACGAGGGCCAGGGCTATGGCTACGATGGCGATACCAATCGTATACATGACCCGGATCACGAGGCGCTGACGCTGGCAGACTATCGCATGCGTCACTCTCAATACAAGCTCGACCCTGATCTCCGCTATTGCCACCAGCAGTATCCTTTCATCACTATCTGGGATGACCATGAGACGGCCAATGACTCCTACTATAGCGGCGCTCAAAACCACACGCCATCTACCGAAGGAGATTGGTTTACGCGCAAGGATGCCGGCAAGCGTGCCTACTTTGAGTGGCTGCCGATCCGCGAGATATCGGCCGGCAATGATACTATCCTGCACCGTACGGAGCACTGGGGAGACCTGCTGGACCTGATCATGATAGACACGCGCTATGAGGGCCGCGACTCTTCGCTGGGCCAGTTTATCCCGGCCAATAATGTTTTTCTGTCAGATACCGGCAGGCACCTGATGGGTAATGAGCAGCTGACCTGGTTTAAGGGTGAGCTGACCGGCTCTACGGCACGGTGGAAAGTGATAGGCAATCAGGTAATGATAGCGCCGCTGCATGCCAATCTGGGTACGGGAGATCAGGTGCTAAACGGTGATCAGTGGGATGGCTATCCCGCAGAGCGTAAGCGGGTGCTGGACCATATCATGCAGAATAATATCAAGGATGTGGTCTTCCTCACCGGTGATATCCACTGCTCGTGGGGCAATGATATCCCGCATCCGGACTCTACCTACAATCAGTCTACGGGCCGCGGCTCTGCAGCTACGGAGTTTGTGTGTACCAGCGTGACATCGCCTACTTTTGCAGGCTTGGGCTCGGTGCCACTATCTCTGATCCAGATCTTTGACAAACACGTCAAGTATGCGGAGCTGAGCAAACGCGGCTACCTGCTGCTGGATGTGAACAAGGTACGTGTGCAGGGCGACTGGATCCACATGAGTACAGTGACTGACAAGGCTTATACTGCCACAGATGATGCGCAGTGGATGAATCTGGATGGTGAGCGCTTCCTGCGCCAGGCGCCCGGTGTACTGGCCCCCCGCCCGGGCAATCCACCTCTCACGCCATTTGTGACCGGCATAGGTGAAGTAGCCAATAACATCCTGGTACTCGGCATGTATCCCAATCCTGCTGAAAACGAGGTGGCGATCCAATACTACCTCTCTGAACCATCTAAAGTAGATGTGAATATCACGGATATGAGTGGCCGCAATGTCTACACGCACACTACGCAGCAGGCGCAGTATGGGCTTTATAATACGAAAGCCTTTATAGATGGACTGGCTGCTGGTAGCTACGTAGTCAGCATCTCAGCCAATGGTAAAACATACAGCAAGCAGATCGTAAAGGGTAAGTAATATACCAACCCATAGGCTAGCGGCTGGCAGGATCATCCTCGCCAGCCGTTTTTATTTATGGATATTTTATACATTCATCAGATAGATCAAAACCCGTAATAATGTCCGCTCAGTTTTACTCCAAAGAGAACCTTCGCTTCATGCTGCATGAGATGTTTCCCATCTCTGAGCTGTGCAAGCTGGAACTATTCAAAGATCACACGCCGGAAAGCCTGGATATGATCATAGACGCAGCAGCCACGCTCTCTGAGCAGCAGCTACGCCCGATACTGGTAGAGATGGATAGCAAGCCGCCCTATATCCAAAACGGCCGTGTAAAGGTGCACCCCAAGATGCGTGAGATCATGCAGCAGTTTGGCAGGGATGGCTGGATATCTATGTCCGCCCCGCATGAGTACGGCGGGCAGCAGGTGCCATTCACCATTGTGCAGGCAGTGGGCTTTATCATGGCTGCGGCCAATTACTCTCCTATGGTGTACGGATTTCTCACTACCGGAGCGGCACACCTCATAGAGTCATTTGGTACGAAAGAACTCAAGGATACCTATATACCAAAGATGTATGCCGGGGAGTGGCAGGGCACCATGGCGCTCAGTGAGCCGGGAGCCGGCAGCTCGCTATCTGATATAGTGACCACAGCTACGCGCACAGACCAGGGTCACTACCTGATCAAAGGG
>JAFDYP010000244.1 GCA_018267355.1 Bacteroidota bacterium | reverse complement strand
GATAATGGCAATTTCCTCGGCACCTATAGCCCATACTTCTGGGACAATCCGTACTGGAGGCAATATGAGAACTATGAAAACGACCACCGCGACCGTGTATTCGGCGTAGCAGAGCTGGGCTGGAAGCTGACCTCATGGCTCACTGCCAAAGGTAAATTTACCACCGACTTCTACAATGAGATAAGAGAAGAACGAGTAGCTGTAGGTGCTGCTACCGCCAGTGGCAGTACGCCTGGCTATAGCCTGGAGCAGATAGCGGTCATGGAAAACAACTATGAAGGTACCCTCACCGCGCAGAAGGCATTTCGCGATATCTTTGATATCTCTGCCATGATAGGCCTCAACAGGCGCGACCAGAATAGCCGCGACAATATCAGCGCGACACAAGGCGGCCTCAATATCCCCGGCTGGTATATGCTGGAAAACTCAAAGGATAAAATAGCGGTAAACAACTTCCGTAGCCAGAAAAGAGTAAACTCTGTTTTTGGTGCCCTGTCACTGGGATTCAAGCATCTGGTATATATAGATGTGACCATGCGTAATGATTGGGCATCCTCACTCTACTCACCTACCGTACCTACCAATAAGATGAGCTTCTTCTATCCGTCTGTATCAGGTAGTTTTGTATTCAGCGAGCTGCTGAAAAACAAGAAGGTACTTAGCTTTGGCAAGATACGCGGCGGATGGACAGTAGCGCAGAACGACCCGTCGCCTTATAAGACTTCTACACTGCCGGGTGTAGGTCCCAGCTTTGGCAGCCTGCCTATGTATGTAGTACCTAATACTTACAACAATCCAAACCTGAAGCCTGAAAAGGTAACATCATGGGAGGTAGGCCTTGAGCTCGGATTCATACAGGATCGGGTTCATATAGATGCTACATACTATCATACTGTGACCAGAGACAACATCTTTACAGTAGAAGAGACCGGGGCTGCGGGCAATACCTTCAGGTATACCAATGCCGGTACCATGCAAAATCAAGGTGTAGAACTGGCCACTACCTTTGTACCGGTCAGGACCAAAAGCGGCTTTGAGTGGAGTGTAGGATTCAACTGGGCGAAGAACTACAACCTTGTGAAAGAGTTGTACAAAGACGCAGGTGGCAACGAGGTCACAAGCCTCAACCTTGGTACCGCGCCTTTCGCGGCTACTCTGGAGGCCCGTCCGGGTATGGCCTACGGACAGATCGTAGCGACAGACTTCGTCTACGACTCTCATGGCAATAAGATAGTAGGGCCCGATGGTCAGTATCTCGTATCTCCTAATGTGAAGCCACTCGGCTCTATCCTGCCTGATTTCACAGGTGGCGTATCTACTACTCTCTCTTACAAGGGACTGTCACTCTATGCGCTCTTCGACTTTCAGAAGGGAGGAAAGCTTTTCTCCATCACCAATATGTGGGGTCAGTATGACGGCACACTCGCTATCACAGCAGCCAATAACGTGCGTGAAACAGGACTCATAGTGCCGGGCGTGAAGCAGGCACTGGATGGCGCGGGCAATCCAATATTGGACTCAAAGGGCAATCCAACCAGTGATGGTACACCAAACGATGTGCGCGTATCAGCCATAGACTACTACCAGAATGGTACAGGTAATGGATACTTCGGCCCTGCACGGCAGAATGTTTATGATGCCTCATTCGTTAAGTTTCGCGAGCTGAGGCTGATGTACCAGCTTCCATCCAAGCTATTCCAGAATACGCCTATCAAGGGGGTCTCTATCGGTATCATAGGCCGCAACCTGGCCATCCTGAAGAAGAATGTGCCAAACGTAGATCCTGAGGCGGCTACCAATGCTGGTAATGTGCAGGGATTTGAAGGTGGCACTAAGCCGACAGAAAGATCTATTGGTTTTAGCGCAAGCGTGAAATTTTAATTAACCCCAAAACAGTCAAGAAAATGAAAAAGATAACTATAAAAAGTCTCATTGTATTGAGTGCTGCGGGTCTGCTCTTTGGTCTGTCTGCTTGCACCAAGGGCTTCGACAGGATCAATACCGACCCCAATAATCCTCAAAGCGTACCCAATAGCTATCTGCTCAGTGGTGCCCAAAAAGGCCTGATGGATAACACCTGGGACCGCTGGTGGAATGGCTCCGTAGGTATGCTCCTGGCGCAGTACTACGCCGAGAATCAGTACACAGATGAAAGCCAGTATCAGTTTCGCGAATCAGTCATCAAAGACTACTGGAATGCATTCTACTCAGGAGCTGTGCCAGATCAGTATTCGCAGAGCAATACATTCTTCCCGGAGGGAGGACTGAAAGAGCTGCAGACGATCATAGATAATTGTGAGGCCGATAGCGCTAAAGCCAATGCCTCAGGCTCCGGTTATTACAGAAACCAGATAGCTGTGGCTACTATCATGCAGGTATGGGTGTATCAGAATATGACAGATACATGGGGAGATATACCATTCTCTCAGGCGCTGCAGGATATCAAAAACACACAGCCTAAGTATGACAAGCAGAGCGATATATACCCAGCCCTGCTGGCCAAACTCGATACTGCTCTCGCCATGATCGATGTGAGCAAGACGGACCTGGCCGGTGACCTGATCTACAGTGGTGATATGATGGCCTGGCAGAAGTTTGGCAACTCGCTGAAGCTGCGCGTAGCTATACGGATAGCAGATGTACTGCCCACTCTGGCATCTACCAAGATACAGGAGGCTGTGGCAGCTGGCGTATTCACATCTAATAATGATAATGCCCTCTTCCGCTACATAGATGGCTCACCAAACTACAATCCCCTCTACTATGATCGCCGCATCACAGGCAGGCGCGACTTCTGCGCAGCCAATACAATGGTAGATGTGATGAATGCCCTGAATGACACTCTCCGTCTGGCAGTCTATTTCAATAAGGCAGGCAATACAGGCACCTTTGTAGGGCGTCCGTATGGTCAGAGCTCCTCCAATGCCGGCAATATCGCACTCGGAGATGTATCACAACCCGGTACCGCTACTATCAGTGCCACCTCGCCCGGTATCTACTTGGATTATGCTCAGGTAGAGTTTATCCTCGCTGAGGCTGCGGCACGCGGCATGGGCGGTGTAGCAGATCCTGAGGCACACTATCTCGCTGGTATCAATGCATCTTTCAATTTCTGGACAGGGGCAGCCGCCCCGGCCGACTATCTCGCACAGCCGGGGGTGGCCTACGCTACGGCCGGT
>JAFDYP010000243.1 GCA_018267355.1 Bacteroidota bacterium | reverse complement strand
TCCTGGACTGCGGCTGCACCTCTAAGAAAGAGGTGGAGGACAAGGGTATCCATGTAGGCTGTGTGATCACCTATCGTGATGAGTTCTTTACCCTGAATGATCGCTACTTTGGTGGCCGTGCGCTGGACAATAGGGCAGGAGGCTTTATGATAGCCAAGGTGGCCCGTATGCTCAAAGAGAACAAGAAGAAGCTGCCATTTGCGCTCTATATCGTCAACTCTGTGCAGGAGGAAGTAGGCCTGCGCGGCGCTGAGATGGTAGTGCAGAGCATCAAGCCAAACTGCTGCATCATCACCGACGTAGCGCATGATACCACCACACCGATGATAGATAAGACGGTGGAGGGCGAGTTTAAGTGCGGTGATGGGCCGCTGCTCACTGTAGGCCCCGCAGTGCACAATAAGCTCCTGGCACTGATACGTAGTACTGCAGATAAAAACAAGATACCATACCAGATGGATGCAGCCAGCCGCAGTACAGGTACAGATACGGATGCCTTCGCGTATGCGAATGGCGGTATCCCATCTGCGCTGATATCGCTGCCGCTGCGCTACATGCATACCACTGTAGAGATGGTGCACCAGGAGGACCTGGAGAATGTGGTCAAGCTGATCTACGAGTCACTGCTGGTGCTCACGCCTAAGTTTAACTTTAAGTATCTATAAGAGGTTAGATCGAGTCATTTGATGTCCCGGTGTTTAGTTTCGGTAGCTATAGTCACGGGCATACTATTTCTCTGGCTACGGCGTGTTTATAATCTTATATGTCGATGTGCATGATCCGCATTTTTTTTACCCGGATATCGTTTGCGATGCTTATGTGCTTAGTGTGCATGAGTGCCGGGGCACAGGATACGATCAAGGCACCATTCAACCAAGAGGTATGGACCAGGGAGTATGCGCCATTCCGCATAGCGGGCGATCTGTACTATGTGGGCTCCTATGACCTGGGTTGCTACCTGATCACCACCCCTGAGGGGCACATCCTGATCAATACCGGTACGGTGGGCTCTATGCCTATGATCCGCGCGCATGTGGAGCAACTGGGTTTCCGCTTTGAGGATATCCGTATCCTGCTGGCCACTCACGCCCACTTTGACCATGTGGGTGCTATGGCGGCAGTGAAGGCAGCTACCGGCGCACAGGCTATGATAGAGGCGCATGACGCACCACTCGTGGCAGATGGCGGCGAGTCTGACTTTATCTTTGGTGGCCGGGGGAAGCTCTTTCCGCCCTTCACAGCAGACAGGCTGCTGCATGACCATGATACAGTGCGTCTGGGAAATATCGAGATCCTGGTGCTGCATCACCCGGGCCATACGCCGGGGGCCTGTAGCTACCTGACCACCGTGCATGACGACCACCGCAGCTACCGGGTGCTCATAGCCAATATGCCCAGCGTGCTGGATGAAACTGACCTGGCGGGCATGCCTGCGTATCCCAATGTGGGTCAGGACTACGCCTATACACTCGATACGATGCGACACCTGCAGTTTGATATATGGCTGGCGTCTCACGCCAGTCAGTTTGGCCTGCAGCAAAAGCACAAGGGTAAGCGATACCATCCCGCAGCCTTCATAGACCCTAGGGGATATGCAAAGGCGCTGGACGCCTTGGATGAGCGGTACCGCAAAAAGCTGAAGTAAGTATACAGAGGGAGAAAAGGTTCTATACGATCGTGATGCCCCTTTTAGCAAATTAGGACCTAAGTATTATTCCGGCAGATGGAGCCTATGCCATGGAGATGATCTCCCAGGTGTGGTCGGCGAGGAGCTTGACCGTCGCTTCAAACCGGAAGGGAGACCGCGGGCCCCACTCCTCGGGGCTGATGAGGCTGAGGAGCTTGCCGCCGTCGGGCTTGGCATAGAGATGATAGCGCTGGCTGATATTGGGCCGGAAGCGGCACTCGGCCAGGTAGATGGACTCTGATATGCGGATACGGTCGTGTATCTCCTGCGCCTGTGTGATGAGCAGCTCTACCTGCCGCTTGATCTGGGTGAGCTGCGTGTCTGTCTGCTCATACATGGCCTGCATGGCCTCGCCACGTGTGCGGCCCTGATCCATGGGGCGTATGATGGCGCTGCCTACCGCGTGTGCGTAGGGCAGCAGGCTGGGCATATCGGTGATCTTTTCCCGGCTGATCGGGTTTTGAAAGTCTTTGTCCTCTGGCATGATGCAATGATGATGGCTGCAACCATAACAGATATGCAGTGGGAATGTTGCCTGAGTGATGCCCTATTTGCATAAACAGAAACAGGATAGCCTGCGTGCAGACTACCCTGTTTCTTATTCATTGATACAGAAAATTAATTGAGATGGCAGGTGGTGGTCACACCGAGTACGCTGCCTTCGTAGCTCTTGCACTTGCTGCGGGCATTGAGCAGTGTTTCGTTGTCTATTTCGTGATTGGTGGTCTGGCCGGAGGTGTCGCATGTACACGTCCAGTCTTTTTTGCAGGAGGAAAATGATGTGACCGCTATAGCGGAGACGATCAGGATAAAGAGTTTGTTTTTCATGATAGTAGTGGTTTTTTACTCGTCACGGGTCAAAAGCCATACCAGCAAGGTTTAGCGCAATATTTACGCCATGCTGGGCAACGGATGCCCACAGCGGGGTGGATGCGTGGTCAAAGAGGAGAATAAAAAGTTTCTCAGCGGCGTTGTAAACGCCACATAATATGAGCATGCGAAGTAATCGCGCGACAGTGCAAATGGTTGGAAGATGCCGGCTTTACCAATACAGCGGCTCCGTACCGAGATACTTCTCTATGATAGGCTGATAGTAGCGCTTCAGGCTCTCGAGGTCAAAGGACTCGGGGCGCTTGGTGTAGAGGTCAAAGCGGTTGAATGATTTGATCCATTCTTTGTATTGCTTATCCTTCTCGCAGAGCAGCTCCTCGTAGCTATTGCCGGTGTGCCATGGGTAGAAGGAGTGGTAGCGCACGGATACCATGCCCTGCTCAGGGATGGTGTTGCCTTTGTGGTTTTTCAGCACCTGGTACAGATACTCGTCGTGGCCCCAGGCCAGCTCCAGACGGTCGAGGCCGCAGTGTGGCTCGTACATGCCTGTCGGCGTATTGTAGCGTGGGTCCTGCATATCAGGGTTCAGCTCGTTAAACTGCGGATAGACACAGCTGTCAGGAAGCTTTGCACCGACTACGAAGATATCTCCCACGAGGCCCCACTGCTCGGCCTGGCTGGTGCCGTCCTCATCGCTGCCCCAGAGGTACATCACCTTGCCCATATCATGGATCAGGGCCACGAGCTGCAGCCAGTCCGGTTCGCCTGCCTCGCGTGCACCCTCGGCAGCCTGTATGAGGTGTTGCACATTGGGCAGGTCCAGGTCCGGGTCACTCACGTCTATGAGGGCGTTGAGGCGCTCCATGGCCTCCCATACGTGCATCGGCTTGTCAAAGGTGAGGTACTTCTTCTTCATGCGCTGTACGTAGTCTACGGTCTGACGCTCGCGCATCTTGCGGTAGTGGTCGCGTACGGCGAGTGAGATGGTGTCTGCCTTAGCATAGTCGCGAAACTGGGGTGCTGTGTCTGTAGTAGCCATGCGACGAAAATAATCCAAATTAGTCCAAGGCGCAAAACTGAGATTTATCACTGATCAGCGCCGGATAACTGTAAACTACGCTCGGTCTTATTGCTTTTTCGCGTTGTCTTGATAGCGCGGTTCAGTCATTCAGGTTTTTCAGCATCACCCCATGCTCATCAAAGAGATGCGGGTAGTGCAGCTTCAGCTCAGACACAAAGAGATCATATGGCAGGTCATCAAACTGTCCATACTCATGGATATACTTCATGTACTGCTGCCCATCCGGCGAGAACTCCTGGAAGATAGAATC
>JAFDYP010000242.1 GCA_018267355.1 Bacteroidota bacterium | reverse complement strand
CCCGGCTCAAAGTTCAAACTCGATGAGGCGGTCCATACCGCTGACGCCGTAGTGGAAGCGGTGGTGGAAAATATATCATGCATAGAAAATAAGACTGGAATATATGCCATAGCCACGCTACGCCTTACCAAAACATTTAAGGGCAACGAAAATGATAGCGTCCTGCAAGCCACCTATCCGGGAGGATTTTGCAACGGCGACTATGCGATCGTCTCGCACGGCATATCACTCCATAAAGGACAAGATGGCCTTTTCTTTCTTCATAGCGACTCCTCCGGATCAAAGAGTGATACACTACCCACAGACTACCATCTGTCCCTGGTCATAACTTACCATCATGGTGCCTCTGTCTTGGATCATCACATAGCCTCATATCGCGGCGTAGCATGGGACGACCTGGAGAGGGACCTTCTCAGGCCTATCGAGGCCATCACGAAGAAGCCGAGGCATATATTAGCGCCCGCCCCCTTTGAAACGGATACTCTACACCCGATCCCTCTAAATGGCAAATGACCCTTTGCTGTTCGGGATTTGCAATCCCGAACTCAACTAACTGTGGATTTAAAATCCACAGGTAACAAGCTTTTGGATTACTAAACCCAAAAGAATATCGGTGAATCTGTGCTCACATCATACTATAGTTTCACCAGGCGGCAAGACGCTGTCCGGCCATCGGGATAATGCATACGGATCATGTATATACCCGCGGCAAAGCCCTGAAGGTCGAGCGTGGTGTATTTCCCGATGACAATGGTCTGCCACAGCGCTTTGCCCGTCACATCGTACAGGGAGATCATGCCATCCCGCGCATCGCCGGTAGTAGAGATCGTGATACTGTTGATGGCTGGGTTAGGCATCACTTGCAGTTGACCTCTATCACCGGCGGGCAGCGTGACTATGCCGGCTGGATAGAAACTGGCAACGGCAGTATTGGTCTGCACGGGTGGATTGAAATCAAATACGATAGACGCTGTATTGGCAATAGTAGCGGTAGGCTGGTGCAGCGGAGCCGAGACAGAGATTGAGAACTGTACGAATCCATTACTAGCGGCCTGATCCGCCGCACTATCCGGCAGTTGTATATTGCTGAAAGTAAAGATCAGGATGCCTTTGCCTGTGAGCAGGACAGATACGGGATGGCTGCTGCCGAGTAGCTTGAAAGTGGCAGGATCCAGGTTCGCATCTAGTGTATCGTACACTACGATATTGATGGCCGGTGCTGTACCTGTGTTTTGGAAGTGGATGGTATAGGTGAGGTTCTTGCCGGGAGCTATGCCGTCTGCGGGGCTTACTGTTTTCAGATTGGGATCAAAGGCGCTGGTCACTATCTGCTGGTGCAGGTACGCATTGTCTGCCGGGGTGCTATCTGAGACTAGCGGGCCGATGGTAGCCGTAGATAGCAGCGTATCGCCCGTGAGTGTGGGATCTGGATCCAGCGCAAACTCTATCATGATGCCTCGCGTAGAGAGTGGCGCAAGTGCCTGATAGGACCAGCTGAGCGTATGGCCTGACACTACTGATGGAGCCGGCCAGGCAGTAGTATATCTCAGCGTGGTGTCATAGGTATAGGTGATCGTGTCACTCATCGTGAGCGTACCGACATTCTGATAGTCGAGCCAGATGACGGTCGGATAGCCCACTATGGCAGTAGAGGAAACTGCACTGATGCGCAGGTCCTGTATATTGCCGTCTGCGCGTACGCCAAAGTCATGACAGCACGCAGAGTCCGTAGGCGCTACGGTGTAGGAGGCCGGTGTAGTGAGGTGGTAGTACGGTGGCACCGCAGCTGTGATAGTATGAGAGATAGCGGAGTCGATATAGACTACTGCATAGCGGCCGGCAGTGTCCGTATTGCTATAGTAGCCATTGGTAGACTGTACGATATTGGCAGCGGTGAAACCATGCTCTCCGGCATCTGCTATACCGTTGCCATTGGTATCATAGAAAACGCGGCCCTGGATAGAGTTGAAAGGCGTGAAGCTGTAGACGCCTGCTGCACAAAAGTAAAAATTGTCGCTGCCCTCTGTGATCCATAGCCTGCCAGCCCGATCAAAGAGGCCCGGCACACCGTAGCCATAGCCGCCTATAGTATCGAGCCAGTTATAGCCCGGTGCAGCGACGACTGACCAGGTATTACTATCGTTCAGTTCATACATTGTATTCTCAAAAGCCTCTATACACCACATCCTACCATCAGGTCCGCAGATAAAATTAGTATTGCGCTCATAGCCCTACCCAGCCAAAGCCAAAATGAGTGAGGGGATATGCAAAAGAATCCAGGGCCAAGGTGGTACAGTTTAACCGGTATATCACAGAGCCGGCGAAATAGGCATCATCATGATCATCGTGATATAAAAAGATGGTGCCGCCCATCACCGGACCGACATGGGTCCATGCACCCTGATAGTATTTGAGCAAGCCATAATTGCTGATTTGAAAAAATACAGCACCGGATGTATCACAAAAAAAACCATCAAGGCTATTGATAGCGCTATTGATAGTCAGCGGGTAGCTCACGGTCTGTACCGCAGTGCCATCATATATATCAAGCACGATAGAGTCTGCATACCACTGTACAAAGTAATCATGCCCGGCATGATCTGAGACCATATCTGTGCCGGACACAGGCACATTGATCGTGGTATCATTTTCATGCTTCCACCAGTATGGCTCGCTATACTCCCATAT
>JAFDYP010000241.1 GCA_018267355.1 Bacteroidota bacterium | reverse complement strand
GCAGAAATAGACAGCAATACCTATGTCATGAATGCCGGCATAGCTGCAGATGACCCGTTTGTAAACTATGTCAACTACCGGGACCGGCTGATAGCATATCATCCCGATGTCATCATTCAGACACTTTCTGGAAACGATATGACGACAGATATCCTGTCCAAAGGCGGAATGGAAAGATTTGGTGCCAATAAGGAACTTCATACTGCGGCCGGACCATCTTGGGAGCCACTCTATGCTTTGAGCTATGTATCGCGACTGGTATTCCGCGCCATCGGCTACAATGCGCTGCTACAAAAGGCACCATCACCGGAAACGATCAAAGAGCTAAACGAGAAGGTGATAAATCTTTTCCGCGTCTATGCTAGCCTGGCCGCGAGGCAAGGTACTATGCTCATCGTAGTGATCCAGGCAAACGATCATGACTATGACTTTGGGCCAATAGTAGCACGGCTGCAGCAGATACCCGGGCTACGGGTCTGTGACCTGCAAAGTGCCTATGATGCTGAGTTTTCTCAGGAGGGCAATAAAACAGAAAAATATTTCTGGCCTATAGATGGGCATCACACGCCTCGCGGCTACCAGCTCATGGCGCGCAGCATTTATCATGCTTTGGATTCATTTTACCTGAATCCGACTGCTGCTAAGTAGTCGATACAATACTGTGGTTTACATCCCCTGCTTCTTGCGAAAGCGGATATTGAGCACCTCTACACCTATGGAGAAAGCCACTGCCACATAGACAAAGGTCTTGTCTACCTCGCGGCCAAAGCCCTCCATGATCAGCGTGACACCTATCATGATCAGAAAGGATAGCGCCAGCATCTGGATCGTCGGATATTTAGCAACTAGCCGGCCCACCGGCTGGGTAAAGAGCATCATGATGGCGATAGAGAGGACCACTGCCATGATCATCACAGCCAGCTGGTCGGCTATACCTACCGCAGTCAGTATCGAGTCAAAGGAGAATACGATATTGAGCACCGCTATCTGTATCAGTACAGAGAAGAAAGCACTGCTCCGCTCTTTGCTGCTCACATGAAACTCATCATCATCGCCAGTCAGTTTGTGGTGTATCTCAGAGGTAGATTTGTAGATCAGGAAAACACCACCCGCTATCAGGATGATCCCCTTGCCAGTCAGCTCAAAACCCCAGGAGGCCGGCAGCAGGTTTTCCTTCAGGCTCAGTATCCACCCCAGGAAGAACAAGAGCACGATACGCAGCACCATGGCCAGCAGCAAGCCGATATTCTGGCCCAGCTTGCGCTTGTCCTCCGGTAGCTTTTGCGTCACGATAGAGATGAAGATGATATTGTCCACCCCGAGCACGATCTCCAGAAAGGTGAGGGTGAGCAGGCTGACCCAGGCTGAGGTGTGGGCAAATACGGTGAAGTCGATATTCATAACGGCTAAAAATAGCATTTTAGAAAATATGTAGACGTAGCTGGTCGTCTTATATTGCTGCAATGCGGTGATTTCCCACGTAAATAAACACATTAACTAATATGTTCTCTTTTATATGGGATATGCCGAAAATAATCTATGCAAGTGTTTTGATTTAATTACATTTGGTGCGCTCAAAAAATTTATACCATGGCTAATAACGCAACACTCACCTACGATGGCAAATCGTACGAACTGCCGGTGATCACAGGTACCGAAAACGAAAGTGCTATAGACATCTCTAAGCTCCGCGGCCAGTCCGGCCTCGTGACATATGACGAGGGGTACAAGAATACAGGCGCTACGCAGTCTGCCATCACCTTCCTGGATGGTGAGAAGGGCATCCTGCGCTACCGTGGCTATAATATAGAAGACCTGGCCGAGAAGGCCACCTTCACTGAGGTCAGCTACCTGCTGCTCTATGGTGAGCTGCCTACTGCTGAGCAGCTGAAAAAATTTGAGTCTGACCTGACCATGCACACACTGGTGCATGAGAACCTGGTCAAGGTGTTTGAAGTATTTCCGTCTAAGAGCCATCCTATGGGCCAGCTCATGACTGCACTCTCTGCATTGTCCTCTTTCTATCCTGAGTCTCTCAACCCTAATAATAAGCCCGAGGAGACAAACATGACCATCATCCGCCTGCTGGCCAAGATGCCGACCATCACTGCGATGATCATGAAGAAGGGCAAGGGCCATCCGGTGCTCTACCCGCAGAATAAGTACGACTATGTGACCAACTTCCTCTATATGACCTTTGGCAATGTGACCAGCGAGTACATGGCCGATCCTGTAGTGGTAGATGCGATGAATAAGCTCCTCATACTGCACGCAGACCATGAGCAAAACTGCTCTGCCTCTACCGTGCGTATAGTAGGCTCCTCTCACGCTAACCTGTACGCCTCTGTAGCTGCAGGTGCTGCTGCCCTCTGGGGTCCACGCCACGGCGGTGCCAATCAGGAGGTACTCGAGATGCTGGAAGACATCCAGAACAACTATGGTGGTAATGTAGCCAAAGTAGTAGATGAGGCCAAGGACAAGAAGCGCCTCCTCTTCGGCTTCGGTCACCGCGTGTACAAAAACTTTGATCCACGTGCCAAGATCATCAAGGTGGCATGTGACAATATCCTCAATAAGCTGGGCATCAATGACCCGCTGCTCGAGATAGCCAAGGAGCTGGAGCAAGTGGCCCTCAAGGATCCATACTTCGCAGAGCGCAAGCTGTATCCTAACGTAGACTTCTACTCCGGTATCATCTACAAGGCACTGGGCTTCCCTACGCCTATGTTCACTGTTCTCTTTGCCTTGGGCCGTATGCCGGGCTGGGTATCTCAGTGGAAGGAGATGCGTGAGCGCAAAGAAGACATCGGCCGCCCTCGTCAGATCTACACCGGCGCTACACAGCGTCCGTTTGTGGGTATCAAGGACAGGAAGTAATTCTCCCATATCATATCATTATCAAAAGGCGGGTTGTACCCGCCTTTTGCTTTATAGGTATCATACAAATCAGCTTCGCCAAAAATATTTACCGAAAATCTGCTGTCACACCAAATATTTTGAACACTGCTGCGTCCTAATTGGAACAAACATTCTAAATGGTCGGATGTTTGATTCAGTTAATTCAAACCATAAAACATTACGCAATGTCAACTAACAAGAAAGTAGCGCTGATCACCGGCGCAAACAAAGGTATCGGCCTCGAGACAGCCCGCCAGCTCGGCCAGCAAGGCACCACAGTACTCATAGGCGCACGCGATGAAAGCCGTGGCAAAGAAGCTGCATCGAAACTGGTAGCTGAAGGTATAGACGCACACTATATCAAGGTAGATATGGAGCAGCCCGCAGGCTTCCAGGCTGTGCATGATGAGATAGCCAAAACCTACGACAAACTGGATATCCTCGTAAATAACGCGGGCATACAGACAGAGGAGGCAGGCTGGGGCCAGAACACGGTGACCTCTACCAGCTATGCTGACCTGCTCAAGACCTTTGATGTGAATGTCTTTAACCTGATAGGTCTCACGCAGACCCTGCTGCCGCTGATCCGCAAGGCGGATGCTGGCCGTATAGTCAATCTATCCAGTATACTGGCCTCACTACACCTGCATGCTACACCCGGCTCACCCATCTATGACTCAAAGGCTTTTGCCTATGACATGTCAAAGACAGCCTTGAACCAGTTCACCGTACACCTGGCCCATGCGCTAAAGGATACCAACATCAAGGTCAACTCTGCTCACCCCGGCTGGGTCAAGACCGATATGGGTACCGATGCAGCTCCGATGGAGATACCTGATGGTGCCAAAACCTCAGTGCGCCTGGCTACGCTCCCGGCAGATGGTCCTACAGGCGGCTACTTCCACCTGAATGATACCTTGCCTTGGTAGTTTTACCGAGGTTCTCTATATACCAAGAAAGCCGGCTCACACCGGCTTTCTTTATTTCTATCTTTTTAGTTATTGATTTTGTCCCTGTAGAGGCTTAGCCTTCTCTATCCTCAGGCCTACGCTCTTGATCTTCTCCAGCGGGTCTACGCGCATATCCTGGCGCAGTGTGAAGGTATACTTGCCCACCATCGGAAACCTGGCATCGTGCTGTATCATCACCGGCACATCACAGTTGTCTCCCAGGCAGGAGCCGTACCATTTGCCATCCGGCTCACAGAGGGGCAGGTTCACACGCTTCTCCATCTTCTTGCCATCCGGCAGCTGTGTGCCTACCTGCACATATACGTTGCGCCAATCAAACTGAAAGGAATGCCTGAGGTTTATATAGATATTATATCGTGTAGTTGTGTCCTGCACGTCCACCGTATAGGACTTGATATCAGCGTAAGACCATTTCTCACTCTTCACAGGAGTATTGGTCTCATAGAGGCGGTTAGGATCGCAAGACGTCAGCAGGACCGCGCTTGCTGCCAGGATCGCCAGAGATATGCGCTTCATACCAGTCATCATTATTTAGGTTCGGTATTATCAGCTTTGGGTGCAGTGGACTTATCGCCTTGAGGTTTATTACCCTGCTGCTTACTACGGTCACCGCCCTGGCGGTTTTGATTATTACCTCCCTGATTGCGCTGCTGATTATTGCGATCACCACCTTGCCGGTTCTGGTTATTAACCCCTTGATTCCGTTGCTGGTTATTGCGCTCGCCCTGAGGCTTCTGGCCTTGCTGATTGCTGCGCTCGCCCTGAGGTTTATTGCGGTCACCTCCCTGGCGGTTCTGGTTATTACCGCCCTGATTACGCTGCTGATTATTGCGCTCTCCCTGCGGCTTCTGGCCCTGAGATTTCTCACCGCCCTGCTGCTGGCGATCATCTCCACCTTTGCCGCCACGCTTATTACGTGCCTTGTTGCGGTTTTTGCGTGCCTTCTCATCCAGTGAGGTGAGGCTCACCTGGCCTACCAGGTCATCATGCTTAGACTCATCCACTACCACCTCCTCTACTACATGATAGTTGCCCAGGCTTGCCGGTTTTTTTCCTTGCTTATTCATCCAGATCAGCTCGTTGGCGGTGTCTACATCCAGCTTGAATGGCGTACCACCGTGGCCCTCATAGGCATACCAGAGCTGCTTCTTGAGTATCTCTGTCTTGCGCAGGTAGGCTGTGCCCTCCTCTGTCTCGATCTTATCAGGATTCTTAGGAAACTTCTTCAGCGCATCATTGTAGGTATCCAGCTCATAGTTGAGGCAGCACTTCAGCCTGCCGCACTGGCCGCTCATTTTCTCCGTATTGATAGCCAGGTTCTGGTAGCGGACAGCCTGAGTGGTCACAGACTTAAAGTCTGACAGCCAGGTGGAGCAGCACAGCTCGCGGCCACAGGTACCCATACCGCCTATGCGGGCCGCCTCCTGGCGCGCACCTATCTGGCGCATCTCTATCTTTACCTTAAAGTCACGGGCATATACCTTCACCAGCTCGCGAAAGTCCACACGATCATCGGCAGTATAGTAGATCGTAGCTTTCTTGCCGTCACCTTGGTACTCTACATCGCCTATCTTCATGTCCAGCTTGATGCTCTTGGCTATGGCGCGGGCACGGATCATGGTGTCCTGCTCCTTATTGCGGCCATCCAGATAGGTATTGATATCCTGCTCTGAAGCTATACGCAGTACAGTCCGAATGGTGTCATCACGTTCGCTCACACGGTTCTTTTTCATCTGGGCCTTGACCAGCTCGCCCTGCAGGCTCACCTCGCCCACATCATATCCTTGCGCTGCCTCTATCACCACCAGTTGGCCTTTGCTCAG
>JAFDYP010000240.1 GCA_018267355.1 Bacteroidota bacterium | reverse complement strand
GTCCTGCGAAGGATAAACGGCGCAGTCATCTTTTGCAGTGCATTCGTTTTCTCTACACTCTGATCGCGATCTATCGGTAGGGCATATTCCCGCTTGAAAAACTCGGGACCACCCAATAGTCCCGGTAGCAGGAAGTTTAGCTGCGAGTAGATGTCAAAAGTATTATTCATCACCGGTGTACCACTCAGAGCGATACGGTTCAGCGCGCTGAGTTTATAGACAGCCTTGGTAATTTGCGCGGTTGGGTTCTTGATATTGTGGCTCTCATCTATCACCATCGTATGCCACTGCACGAGGCTCAGATCGTCTACCGCAGATCGTGCCGTGCCATAGCTGCTGATCATAACGCGGGCATCAGATTGCATAAATTCTTTGATACTCCTGTTTGCCTGGTGATATACATAGACACCGAGCGATGGCGCAAACTTTGCCAGCTCCTCTTTCCAGTTAAACACCAGTGATAGCGGGGCAAGAATGAGGAAGCGGGCATTTTTATTTTCCGCATGCGTGTGCAGCAGGAACGTGATCGTCTGCAGTGTTTTACCCAGACCCATATCATCAGCCAGGCAGGCACCCGCGCCGATGCGGGAGAGCAGCACCATCCACTCAAAGCCCTTCTGCTGATAGGGACGTAGTGAGGCTTTCAGGTCTGCCGGGGCGGATATCATTGTATCTGAAGAGGTCTGCCATCGCTGCCAGTCTGCCCACCACTCATGCGCTATGACAGGTTTCAGCTCTTTGGCGCGGTAGCGCTCATCTATACTGAGTAGTATCCACTGCGGCACAACGAGCTCCCCCTGCTGTATGCGCCCGTGTTTGAACATATTGCCATACTGCTCATACCACTCATCGGTGATGACACCGATGCTGTTATCTTTCAGAAGAATGAACTTCTGACCATTATATAGTGTACGCTGTATGTGCGATAGCTCGATCTTCTCTTCGCCAAAGGTAACTTTGATATTCAGGTGAAGGTCGCTGTCTATAGTGCGGCCTATAGCCATCTCTGTATGGATACTGTGCGGCGAATAGCGGAAGTGCCGCAGCATATCCATGCCCACCACCTGTACATTCTCTGCCAGCAGAGACTGGTAGACCTTCAGGAACCAATGTTTCTTCTTCGCATCATCAAAGCTCAGGTAAAACTGCCCGTTGCGCTGCTTTTCAAAGTTAGGGTGTAGGGCGCGTAGCTTTTCTACGAAGGCATTCTCCGTTTCCTTGTGGCGGATGATGCGGTAGAGTTCGCCATTGCGCATTTCTTCCATTTCGGCTTCATCGGTGCTCTCCACTACGAAGCCCTCATAATCCCACCGGGGGGTGAGCATCAGGTAGGTATCACTGATCTCACTCAGGTAGACAGCGTGCTGTGGCTCGAGGTCTATCACATTTACTTTAAATACCTGATCCTTTACCACCTCGTAGTCGCGCTCCAGTACCGAGATGATCTTGTCGGCAAATGCTATGGGATCGGCAGCGTATTGGCTAGGGTTGGCTTTCACCAGCCAGTCTATGGTCTGGGAGTCCTTTGGTGACAACGTATGATAGACGCCGTTTTTCTCCAGCAAGAAGGCAAAAACATCAAAGCTCGCCAGCTCAGACTGCTCGCCGTTGATCTCGACCATCGGCACCAGATGCAGTTTGCCGCCCACCTTATTAATATGGAAGGACAGTTTTGTCTTATTATTAGAAAGGGCGCAGGGTGCTACTTTATAGTTGCCCGTCTCGCGGTTTTTGATGCGATGGTAGAGCTTTAGCTCCGAGGAGGCTGCCGTCAGGTGGCCAAACAGCTCATAGAACATACGGGGCGCGGCCCGCTCTATATAGGTCTCAAAGGAGATGCCGCCTTTCTGTTTGGCGTGAACCTTGGCCAGCTTGTCTATTTCATTTTTGATGCGGCTGGCATCGAGGTTGCGCAGTAGTTCGGCCACGGCGGGATTGCTACCACTATATATAGCGCGCAGGTTAGGGATGATACGGGAGTCAAAGTTGAAGCCCGGCTTGTCCTTGATCCGGGTCTGGTGTACTACCCGGAAAATATCGTAGTGGGTCTGGTAGGCCAGGGCCTCGGGATTGATCAGCAGGAAACTATTGGTCATGGCAGCAAAGGGCTGCAAATATATAAATGCCTCAAACCCCTCGGGGCAAAAGAGGAGCGAGTGTTAGTATTTTTATAAATACCCTCCTCGATAGAGCGATTTTTGTATTATTGTATTGAAAATCAATGCATTTTGAGTATTGTTGTCATTTCGGGAGACTCAAAGGTGTTTTATTCCTTTTGCACCTATTTATATGGTATAGAGTCAAAAAATAGTACAGTATCTTTTGAAATACGGAGCATTCTTATATATTTGCAGTCCCAAAAAAAGTAACAATGCCTAAGATGAAGTCAAACTCCGGAGCCAAGAAAAGGTTCAAGGTAACCGGATCAGGTAAGATCAAGCGCGGTCAGGCTTTCCACCGCCACCTGCTGGGCCGCAAGGCTAAGAGCCGTAAAAAGGACCTGTCTAAAGCCGCTATGGTACACGTAGCAGACGAGGCTCGTATCAAACTGCTCCTCGCGTAATAATATCATAAAGAACAAGATAAAATCAGCATAACATGCCACGTTCCACAAACTCGGTAGCAAGCCGTAAGAGAAGGAAAAAAGTATTAGAGAAGGCTAAAGGCTACTTCCTCAGCAGGAGCAAAGTCTATACCGTAGCCAAGAACGCCGTAGAAAAAGCTGGTGTTTACGCTTATATAGGCCGTAAGCAGAAGAAGAGGGAATACCGCAGCCTGTGGATAGCCCGTATTAACGCTGCTGCACGTGAGGAGGGTATCACTTATTCTCGCCTGATCGAAAAATTAACAAAAACCGGTATCGAGCTGAACCGTAAGGTTCTGGCCGACCTGGCACTAAATAATCCGTCCGCTTTTAAACAAGTGGTTGCAAAAGTGAAATAAGTTTCTTACTTTTGTATTACGTTTTCATAGGTTCAAAAGTGGTCATCTCGAAAGAGGTGGCCATTTTGTTTTTTAGCCCATCCCGAAAACGCTTCCCTGATTTCCTTACATTGCATTAGTGACCACCCATGATACATATATGTCCCGCTGCCTCGAGCTGGCAGTGATGGGTATGGGTAGCGTATCTCCCAATCCGATGGTAGGAGCTGTGCTCGTGCATGAGGATCGTATCATTGGCGAAGGTTATCATGAGCAGTACGGACAGGCACACGCCGAGGTCAACTGCCTGAAGAGCGTGAAACCCGAAGATCGTCATCTCATCGGCGATTCTACCTTGTACGTCAGCCTCGAGCCATGCTCCCACCACGGCAAGACGCCTCCCTGTGCGGATCTCATTATAGATAATCAGATCAAGAAGGTGGTGACCGGCAGTCATGACCCTAATCCCCTCGTATCGGGGCGCGGTATCGCGCGGATGAGAGCTGCGGGTATAGAGGTCATAGAAAATGTCCTGCGCGAGGAATGCGATGATCTCAACAGGCGCTTTATCACTTTTCATACAAAGCATCGCCCATACGTCATACTCAAATGGGCGCAATCTGCTGAGGGCAATATGGCCTCCCAGGAAGAAAAGCAGGTCTGGCTCTCTGATGAATACTCAAAAAAGCTGTCACACAAATGGCGCACGGAGGAGGATGCCATCCTCGTGGGTGCACGTACCGCTATCATAGATGATCCACAGCTCACTGCCCGGCTGTGGGAAGGACGCAATCCTGTACGTGTACTTATAGACCGGCACCTCCGCGTACCAGAGACTG
Organism: Bacteroidota bacterium; assembly: GCA_018267355.1. Taxonomy (GTDB): domain Bacteria; phylum Bacteroidota; class Bacteroidia; order Chitinophagales; family LD1; genus UBA1941. Next base: position 2,913 of record JAFDYP010000240.1, on the reverse strand, counting down.
CACGGATATTGGATGAAGACGCCATGAACATCATCTACAATATTTGTAAGGAGGGTTTAGAGAATGGCAATGTATACTTCGGCCTGCGGCCAAATGAGAATGTAGTAGAACAAATACTCCACGATCTTCACAAAAGATCGATCGCCAGTGTGATCGTAGAAGGCGGGGCATATACGCTGAATGAATTTATCAAAGCAGGGATCTGGGACGAGGCCCGGATCATACACACACCGGTGTCTCTGCCCGGTGGTATAGCCGCACCGCATATAAACGGCAAACTCATCAAAGAAGAAAAACTGGATAATGATACTTTGCTCATCAAAATGAATGACCGCCTATGATCTATCTCGTACTCTGCATCATCTGCTCCAGCCTGCTTGTATTTATGTTTAAGGTCTTTGATCATTTCAAGATCGAGGCCTATCCTGCTATTGTGTTCAACTATATCACCTGTGTCATCTGCGGCTTTCTCAATAGCCCCGTAGCGCCGCACCGCGTGCTGTCAGAGTCGGCACACGCTGACTGGCTGTGGCTGGGCGTGGTGCTCGGCATATCCTTTATTCACGTTTTTAGCCTGACGGGCAAAACTGCTGTGCGCTTTGGCGTCTCGACGGCCTCTGTAGCCATGAAGCTCGGACTCGTGATCCCGGTAGCATTGGCATTTGTGGTCTATCATGAGGAGGTGACCTGGTACAAGATAGCGGGTATCGTTTGTGCCCTGATAGCAGTAGTATTGAGCTCTTATAAAGAATCCAGTGAAGAGACCCTTCACGCAAAGGTGACGGGAGTCGCCTTCCTCATGCCCTTGCTGGTTTTTGTCACGAGTGGCCTCTGCGATAGCGGCGCACAGCTTAGTGACAAAGTGTACTTTCCCAATGGTGGCGCAGATTATTTTGTCCTGATCGTGTTTCTCTGCGCAGCGCTCACTGGTATCAGCTATCTGACCTACTATGTACTGACCGGATCGGTCCGACTCCGCTGGCAGCAGGTGGCAGGTGGTATCGCGCTTGGCATCCCTAATTATGGTTCCCTGCTCTTCCTTATGAAGTCGCTCGATCAGGTGGAGGGTGGTAGCTCGGTAGTCTTCCCGGTCACCAATATCGCGACCGTAGCGGGCTCGACACTCTTGTCTGTTGTCTTCTTCCGCGAGCACCTGAATAAATGGAACAGGCTCGGCCTCGTATTTGCTTTCCTGTGCATCATCTTCATCTACCTGTTAAAACTAAAGGACCTGCTGCACCTCGGCTGATTCTTAGTATCTTTAAGAAAATAATCTCTTGTGATCTTTCGTTACCTGCTCTTCGGAGCGCTGCTGACACTTGGTGTAAACGTTCAGGCTGGCCAGCCGCCTCAGTCTCAGGTCAGGGATTTTAAATCCACTACCAGCCGTTCAGATTTCGGTCGTTATCAGCTGGAGCGGAACGATGCTGCTGCCGTATCGGCTTTCCTGAGCAGTAAGTTAGATAACCTCAGGAATAAAAATGCAGGTATCCTGCTGAAATATGCGAAGAACAGTCCCGGCGGGTCGCATTATACCTTTACGCAGACTTATCAGGGAGTGCCGGTATTTTCATCTGACATCATGGTCAATGTGGATCGCAATGGCAGCATATACTCGCTTTTTGATGACTCATATGATGTTGCTGCCTGGATGCCTGATATGACTGACTTCAGTTATGAAAGTGTCACAGCCTTTCAAGTCTACCTGACCACATATGATATGAAAGATGCTGCTATCACAGCTAAGAAGATGGTAGCATACGATGAAAGTTCCAGTTCACCGCTGCTCTGCTATCAGCTGGAGCTGCGTCAGGGTGGCCGCCTGCGCTATGTACTGGTATCACGTGACAGGATCATCTATGAGCGCGACGGCGCTATGTATAAGCCCGCTGCCGAGCCTGATTCATTGGTCACCGGCATGGTTTTCCGTCCTGATCCATTGACTACTGCTCATACTGTATACTACGGCCCTTATATGGGCCATGACTCAGCCTATCAGAATTACAATGATACAGACACGCCTCAGCTCAATCTGCAACGCGTAGCAGTTCCATTCATAGCCAACTATCAGGCCGGTACTTTTTACCTTCAAAACAAATATGTACAGCTCCAGGCGCTCAGCAGCCCCGTGGCACCGGTCACTTCTGTGACCCCTTCTTTCAACTATACGCGCAGCCAGAATGGCTTTCTGGATGTGATGGTATATTACCATATCAATGCAATACGCCAGCATATCCACGACCTGGGCTTTGATATGGGAGATACGCTGGTGACGCCGGATGCCCATGCCTTTGCAGCGGACAATTCCTATTTCGTGCAACCTCAGAATATATATTACGGCACGGGCGGCGTACCTGATGCGCAGGATGCAGATGTGGTTGTACACGAGTACACTCATTTTCTCTCATGGAATGCAAACCAGTCCAACACCGGGTTATCACCTCAAAGAGGAAGTATAGACGAAGGCCTTGCAGATTACAATGCTACCTCTTATTCATGTAGCATAGATACTTTTGGCTGGTACCGTATGTTTAGCTGGGATGGGCACAATGAATACTGGAATGGCCGTTGGGTCAATGATCCGACAGTATATCCTGCCATTCCGGGTGCTACCGGACTCAGTGGCATCTATAAATATTCGGTCATCTGGTCCTCAGCGTTGATGCAGTTGTTTTTTGACCTGGGGCGCGGTACTACTGATAGCCTGGTATACGAGACCATGTACGGCCTCGCTGCTAATATCACCCTCCCGGACGCCGCACACCAGCTGATCATGGCAGATAGTGCCCTCTACGGTGGGCAGTATCACTGTATCATAGTGAGGGATATGCGTGACCATGGACTGGCCAGGGATAGTACCTATTGCGGCATTTATCCTGCAGGTATCGGAGGGATACAGCATGAGGAGCCATT
>JAFDYP010000023.1 GCA_018267355.1 Bacteroidota bacterium | reverse complement strand
TCCTCACATTATTTTTCCGCGATAGCGGACAGCACATTTTTTATTTAATAATTGACAAGATCTAAATCAGATAATGGAATATAATACCGTAAGAGAAAAGATAACCCTGGCCGAATATGGCCGCCATATCAAGCGTATAGTAGACAACTGTATCAAGATAGAAGACCGCGAGCACCGCAATCGCACTGCACACGAGATCATAGAGCTGATGGGCCAGCTCAATCCACACCTGCGCAACGTGGAGGACTTTCGCCACAAGCTGTGGGACCATCTCTTTATGATCAGCGAGTTTAAGCTAGACGTAGACTCGCCATATCCAAAGACCACCAAGTCTCAGATCATAGAGAAACCAGAGCCACTGGAATACCCGCAAACCAAGATCAGGCACCGCCACTATGGCAAGAATGTAGCTGCTCTGGTGAGCAAGGCTGTGGAGGTGGAAGATCCGGAGAAGCGCCTCGCCTTTGCACAGTGCATAGGCAACTATATGAAGCTGACCTATGTGAACTGGAATAAGGAAAACACAAATGATGAGATCATTAAGAATGACCTAAACATCATCTCTAAGGGTGAACTGAGCCTGAGCGTAGAGGATAATATCAGCGAGCTCTCCCGCGCTAACCGCCAGAGCAATATCAACCAGAACAACAATAACGGCAAGCGTCAGTTTAATCAAAATCGAAACAACAACAACCAGAACCGCAACAACCAAAACCGGAATAACAACAATCAGAACCGGAATAACAATAACAACAACTTCCGCAAGCCTTACAATAACAAGAACCGAAACAATGATATACAGAAGGGCCAATAGTACAGACATACCTCAGATGCTGCCGCTGTGGAGGTATCTGATAGATATCCACGCGCCCATGGAGAGGATGTTTGAGACTGTGGAAGGCGCTGAGAGCAAGTTTGCAGAATTTTTGAAGTCTCTGCTGGATAAGGAAAACTACCTGATAGCAGTGGCTGAAGACGAAGGCAAAATAGCCGGCTATGTAATAAGCCATGTGAGCCAGACTCCTGAGGTATTTGTACTGCGCCGAAAGATGTATGTCCAGGATATGGTCATAGAGCCGGCATACCGCAGGCAGGGTGTAGCGAGGAAGTTGATGGATGTGGTATTAGCTTTTGCAAAGGAGCAGCAGGTGGAGAAAATAGACCTGCTGGTGGCGGTGCAAAATGAAGGCGCCAATAAATTCTGGCGGGAGATGGGATTCCATCACGCTATAAATTATATGAACCTATACCTGAGCTAAAGACATACTATCTGCCTTAACAGGCTGGTAATAAATCAATAACACCCCGTATCGCCTGATACGGGGCTAAACTATTTTGGAGGAATATGAATATAGATGAGATAATAGGGCGCTATGCTGAGTCAGAGGGACTACAGCGCTTGCGAGAACTTTTGAAGCAATCTGAAGCGGACATCAGCCTGTCTGGTATGACCGGATCGCAGGAGTCTTTTGTGGCGGCAGCGGCATTTCGCACTACAGAATACAATCACCTCTTTATTATGACTGACAAGGAGGAGGCTGCCTATTTTCAGAATAACCTGACTGCGCTGCTTACACACAAAGATGTATTCTTCTTCCCTGATTCCTTTAAAAGGCCACAGGCGTTTGAGGAATTGAACAACAACAATGTGCTACTGCGGACAGAAGCAGTAAACCGCCTGTCTAACCCCTCCTCTCGCGCAGAGCTGGCCGTGACTTACCCTGAGGCATTGTTTGAGAAAGCGGTGAAGAAAGAAAAGCTGGAAGAGCAGACACTTCGCATCAAGACTGGCGAGAAACTCGACATCGATTTTATGATCGAGCTGCTGGTAGATTTTGAATTTGAGCGGGTGGACTTTGTCTATGAACCGGGGCAGTTTTCGATACGCGGGGGCATCATCGATATTTTCTCCTTTGGCAATGAGCAACCGTATCGCGTAGAGCTCTTTGATACGGATGTGGAGTCTATCCGGACGTTTGATCCGAATACCCAGCTCTCCGTCAAGAAAATATCCAGCATCACGATCGTACCCAATATGCAAACGCACTTTACGAATGAGAGCAAGGCGTCTGTGTTTGAGGTGTTTAATGACAATACCATCATCTGGATCAAAGATGCGCAGCTACTCATGGATCAGCTGGACGATACGATGGCAAAGGCGGAAAAGTTTAAAGAGAAACTCAAAGATCTATCTGACCTGGATGAGCGTCATCCACTGAGAGAGGGTGAGCCATCAGAGGTTTTTGTTTCCTCCGGCGATGTGGTAAAGCAGCTGAAGCGTTTTCGTATCATAGAATTTGGCGGTGGTAACTTCTATCGTACAGACAAGAAAGTACTGTTTAACTCAAAGCCTCAACCATCTTTCAATAAGAACTTTGAGCTGCTGATAGCAGACCTGAAAACCAATGATGAAAGCGGCATCCTAAACCTGATCTTCTCTGATAATGCCAAACAGATAGAGCGTTTCTACGCCATCTTTGAAGACCTGAAGACGAAGGTTCCTTTTACTCCGGTATACGTGGCTATACACCAAGGCTTCATAGATACCGACCTGCAGATCGCGTTTTATACTGACCACCAGATATTCAACCGCTATCACAAGTACAACTTGAAGCAAGGCTTCTCGCGGGACACGCAGTTGCTCCTTAAAACCCTGCGCGAGCTGAGGCCCGGCGACTATGTGACCCACATAGACCATGGCGTTGGTGTTTTCTCGGGGCTGGAGAAAATAGACTCCGGTGGGCAAAAACAAGAGGCGGTGCGCCTGATCTATGCGGGCAATGACATCCTCTATGTTGGCATTCAGTCTCTGCATAAGATATCCAAGTACGTAGGCAAAGAGGGTGAGGCACCTCGTGTACATAAGCTGGGTACGGATACCTGGGCCAACCTCAAAAAGAAGACTAAGAAAAAAATCAAAGAGATCGCCTTTGACCTCATACAGTTGTACGCCAAACGAAAGACACATAAAGGATTTGCTTTCTCCAAAGACAACTATATGCAGACGGAGCTGGAGGCCTCATTTATGTATGAAGATACTCCGGACCAGGCCAAGGCTACAGAAGATGTAAAGCGCGATATGGAGCGCCGGTCGCCCATGGATCGGCTCGTGTGCGGTGATGTGGGTTTTGGCAAAACAGAAGTAGCTATACGTGCTGCATTCAAGGCTGTGCTCGACGGCAAACAGGTAGCGGTAATGGTGCCGACTACTATCCTGGCTATGCAGCATCAGAAAACATTCAAGGAGCGACTGTCAGATTTTCCTATTGAAATCGATTACCTGAATCGCTTTAAGACAGGCAAGGAAAAAAAGGAAACCTTACAGAAACTCGCCGAGGGGAAAACCAATATCATCATAGGTACGCAGGCACTGGTGGGCAAAACGGTAAAGTTTAAGGATCTCGGTTTGATGGTCATAGATGAGGAGCAGAAATTTGGCGTGCAGGTGAAAGAAACGCTGAAAGATCTGAAGGCTAACATTGATTGCCTAACGCTCACTGCCACACCTATCCCACGCACGCTGCAGTTCTCCATGATGGGCGCACGCGACCTGAGTATCATCAATACGGCACCCCCCAACAGGCAACCTATCACTACAGAAGTTCATCCCCTGAACCCTGATATCATACGCGAGGCCATAGAGTTTGAGGTATATCGTGGAGGGCAGGTTTTTTTCATTCACAATAGGGTGAAGGATATAACTGAGGTCAAAACCATGCTGGGAAAGATCGTGCCTAATGTGGATATAGGCGTAGCCCATGGCCAACTGGAGGGCGAGAAGCTGGAGGAGGTATTGCTGCAGTTTGTCAATAAAGAATTTGATGTGCTGCTGGCTACCAATATCATAGAGGCGGGTATCGATATACCTAATGCCAATACGATCATTATCAATAATGCGCATCAGTTCGGCCTCAGTGACCTGCACCAGCTACGTGGCCGCGTGGGAAGATCTAACAAGCACGCTTTCTGCTACCTGCTGGCTCCGCCCAAGCATTCACTCACACAAGAAGCTAAGCAACGCCTGAAAACCATAGAAGAATTCGCAGAACTGGGTAGTGGGTTCAATATCGCCATGCGGGATATGGATATACGGGGCGCGGGAAACCTACTGGGTGGTGAGCAGAGTGGATTTATAGCAGAGATAGGCTATGATGTATACCACAAGATATTGGATGAGGCGATCCGCGAGTTGAAGGAGTCAGATTTTAAAGAGCTATATGCAGAGGAATTGCAAGAGACGCAGGAATACTCCAAGGAGTGCAGTATAGAGACAGACCTGGAGATGCTCATACCAGACGAATATGTACGCAACTCTGCTGAGCGTATGACCCTATACAAAGAACTGAATGAGATCAAGAATGAGGAAGAGCTGGCCGCCTATGAGGAGAAACTCATTGACCGCTTTGGGAAAATACCGAAGCAGGTACATGAGTTGTTTAATGGTGTAAGGCTGAAGTGGGTCGCTACAAAACTAGGTATGGAGCAGATGATCATCAAGAACCGTCACCTGCGCTGCTACTTCATATCCAATCAATCCTCTTCATTCTACTCATCTCCGGCATTTGCCAAGATCATGCAGTATGTGCAGCAGCACAGGCAAGGCATCTACCTGCGTGAGACAGATAAGTACTTGGTGCTACACGTAGAAGGTATCGGCTCGATGAAACAAGCTTCTCAAAAACTGAAAGAAGTCAGCGACTTCGTCTATGGCACGGCAGCTAAGGGTACCAATTAGTTTTTGACTACCTTAAATGACTGATGGTTCTGAGATCCGATATTGAGCAGGTAGACGCCACTGGCCAGATTTGCTACGGATACCTGTGTCTGCTCAGATGTGAGCTGGCCTACAGATATTTTGCGGCCCATCATATCACATAGCGTATAGCTAGCTCCCAGCAGTCCACTACCCGCATTGATCGTAAATAAGCTCTGGGCCGGATTAGGCGCTATAGAGACCGAGGTTAGATCTCCTACCTCTGTCACTCCCACATTTATCACAGCCAGGTTAGCAGAAGTGCTACTGCAAACCCCGCCATCAGTCACTTTTACAGTATAATTACCATTGCTGGTGATGTCGTACGTACTATTAGTAGCGCCACTGATCAGCACACCATTGCGATACCACTGATACGTAGTGGCCGGAGATGCAGAGAGCGTACTACCACTCCTCGTGATGACTGGTGCATCCATCTGACAGGCGCCCATAGTCGTAAAGTATTGAGTAAAGCCGCAGCCAAAGTCATCGTGATAGGTGCCAGAGTATACATTGCCGCTGAGCGCCAGATTAGTGTTGCTATTAATATCACGCACCACTATCGAGCCTGCGTAGTATCCTGACTGCCCATCCAGCGGCCACCAATGGAGACCTGAACATGCAGTGGTAGTTACTTTCAGAGAGTAAAACCCTGCAGCGGTGAGATTGATGGTATCTTTGTAGGCGGTCCTGATATTCAGGTTGCTTCTCGACGCGACCACAGCTCCATTGGCATCTCTCAGCTCCCAGCTGGCATCACTAGCTCCGGAGCCCCAGTCTGAGATCAGCGGGTCAGCTCCTTGAGCCAGGCTGCTTGTGGTCAGGTTGATGGCAAATTGAGAAGGCCATGTAGGTGCTATAGTAAAGGAAGATGTGAGGGCATCATTGCTCACGTCATCATCTGCACTCCCATTGACCTGTAGGATCCTGACAGCAAACTGATGCATCCCGGCAGCACCCTCCAGCGATAGATTAGTGATAGCCTGCAGGGCGGGCATAGTGATAGTAGCATCACTGTATGGCGCCAGTGAGCCGGTCCAGATGAATTGCGAGGTGGTAGAATCCTGCACACCATATTCAAAGAGTATGGAAGAAATAGCCGTACCACCCGTGTTTCTGACCACGATGACAGGCTGACTGGCGAGAGGATTCTCTCTACGGTACCATTCAAAAGATGTCGGAGCGATGATATCTTCCAGAGAGGCGTCGAGCGTTTTATTTGATCCTCCATAAGAAAACACAGACGCCTCAACCTTGTAACTGCCATAGCTACCACCGCCATTATATGAGTCGTCAAAATTAAGATCGACAGCATATGGCGTGCCCGGTGTAGCACCGTTCAACTTGTACTGAACCATTGCTACTTTGCCGCCCGGACACCAGTTGCCGGCTCTGCGAAATGCCCAGGTACCACCCTGCGGGTAGATCTCTGTAGTACCGCAAACTACATTCATATTCTGCTGTCCTACCGTAGTATTATTCATGGAGACACTATAGGTATGTCCCACTCCCGTGAAGTCAAATTCACAGCAACCTGTGGCATTGTCCTGACCGTGGCCCGTGATAGCGAGTTTCATCTCGGCCGCTTGGGTACCAGATGGAGGGGTGAGTGTGATAGGCTGAATATTATTATCTATTAGGTTGTTAGGGTCGCCATATGAGTAGCCGCCACTCCACAGCTTATTGATGCCTAATACATTTCTCTCCGGAGTTCCTTCTATGAATGCAAACTTGACATCCAAGGCAAAGCCACCTGAGTAGCCGGAGTAATGTACCCTGATAGCCGCAGTGTCCTTTAGCTGCTGATAGTAGTCTGTGACATCAAAAATGTTGTGTTGCTTCCAGGAGGATCCAAACCCCGGAGTACCCGAGGTGGCAAAGGGAGTGATCCAGCGAGACATTTCCAGCGTGTCTCCCGCCTTGGTCATCACATAGTTTTCCAGGTCATAGTCCCACTGGTGGCAGTACTGCGAACCGGCAGGACAATTATACTGGCCCAATGTCATGATCATGTAGATCTTGCGGTAGGTCTTCGATCCGTCGGGGAATACTGCAGTGGTATCATAGTTATTATACCAGCTGAGTTGTACATTCTGCGCCTGTACCCATGTGGTGTCACCTACATTGGCCTTGAGCGAAACACTACAAACAGCAATAATAAAAAGCGAGTAAACGATTTTGCGCATCTGATTTTCTTTTCAGATGTAAAGTAACCAAAAAACAAAGGGACTAGGATACGATTGACCGAATAATCATAGATATCTTTCTTTGATCACGCTGAGATGGTGCACCTCATGCCCGGCAATAATATATGCGAGAGCCCGGACAGATATCTCTTGGCCATTTGCTATACCGCTGCGTATCAGCATGTCATGCGTCAGGTTTTCAAAAAACGAAATAGATGAGGCACGAAGCACCTGATATTCTGTTAAAATGTTTTCTAATGAGCGCGATGACGCGTCACAGTTTGGTACATACTCGTTCTCATCGAAGCCTGGTAGGCCGGTCCTGTCGCCTCTGGAAAATCGCAACGCCCTGTACGCAAATATCCGCTCCGCATCCATCAGGTGAATGAGGATTTCTTTGACAGACCATTTGCCGGGCTGATAGCGGTAGTCGGCCTTGTGTGGTGGTAGCGCAGAAATAAACCCCTGTATGTTTTCATTGCCTTTCTGCAGCAGAGCTATCAGATCATTGCCTGCCACCTGAGAAATGTAAGTGTGGTAGTAGGCGGGATATTCAGCCTGTACTGGCCGTGCTATACTAGTCATGGGGTATCTTTTATATTGACTCTGAGCAAAAAGATGCTGCAAGCAGCAAGAATAAAATGCCTTTAATAAAGTTTGTTCTTGTTGTCATATTGCCAACACAAAGTAACCAAAAACAAGTACAACAAGCGAGGCGCGGAGCCTAGCCTTTCATATAGCAAAGCTGCTATCCAGCAAAATAAAAAGGGCCCCTCCCGGAGCCCTTTGATATTTTTCAATACTTAGGATTA
>JAFDYP010000239.1 GCA_018267355.1 Bacteroidota bacterium | reverse complement strand
TTCTTAGAATCATTATTAAACTCCCCTTTAGGGAGGTTTGGAGGGCTGTATTCTTTCACTCTAAATAAAACACCTATGTCCGCACCTGCCGGCAACACCAATGCGTCCCAATGGACCCGCGAGAAAACCCATCATGTACTTGATCAGATCGAGGCTATGGCCCTGGACGAGTTCTCCATCTGCCACACACTCACACAGGCCCTGCTCAGACTCAAATACTACAAACAGCTCTGGAGCTATTTCAAAAAGAAATGGGAAAATGATGGCGACATCATGGATCGTATCTACTACATCGAGCAGATCTTTATCCATAAGCTCGAGGAAGGCGCCCTCTTTCGCCGGATGCATCCCGGTGCCTGCTATTTTATCCTGAGGAATAACTATGGCTACAATACCAAGGGTGAAAACGAACTGCCATCCCACCTGATGGCCGACCTCGAGGCACACCAGTCAGACACCGCGCCCGCAGCAGAATCAGCTCAGACCCAGCCCGTCAGCAAATCAACGAAAGAGACCCCGCGCAAAGATTTCAGCCCGCAGTATACCGACCACCAGCTATCAGATCGCTTCGATATAGACGTCCGCCGAAACCCGCAGATATATGACACAGGTATGTCTATAGGACTGAAGGCCAGGTAGGCATCGATCTGATCCTGCAGCGCAGTGACTGTTAGCATTCGGATGAGCGCTTATCTTTGCCGCCATGCCAGAGCCACTAGACCCTACCGGTATAGACACCATCATATTTGACCTGGGCAATGTGATCATAGACATAGACTACGATGTCATGATAGCCGCCTTTCGCCGGATCGCGGCGCGCGACTTCAGTCACCTCATTAGCTACACGGAGCAGGATGATCTTTTCAGCGGGTACGAGCGGGGAGATGTCAGCTCTGCAGAGTTCCGCGCTGCCCTGCGCCCCTATCTGAGAGATGGCGTCACAGACGCAGAGATAGACACCGCGTGGAATGCCATCCTCTATCACTACCCGCCCGACAAACTGGAACGGCTCACCGCGCTGCGCGCAAAATATAAAGTCTATGCCCTGAGCAATATCAATGACATACACCTGACGGACATAGACCGCTACATAAAGGCCAACTTTAGTGCTGCTGATATGCGTAGTTACTTTCACCATGCCTACTACTCCCACGAGCTCCGCACCCGCAAGCCCGAGCCCGCAATATACCGCGCCGTCATAGACCATGCCGGCATCGATCCGCAGCGCACATTATTCATAGATGATAAAAAGGAGAATACAGACGCCGCGGCAGCATTGGGTTTCCGGGTATACCACCTCACCGACCGTGACACCCTGCTGCCCCTCCTCGCTCGGTTCTAAAACAATTCTAAAGCAGATAAAAAGTCAAAGCAAGACTAAATACATCAAGCTCCAAAAATCACCTAAACACCCAAATGGCTGACATTCCCCCTTTATAAAGGTCGCAGATCCCGCACCTTGGTCGGGAGGGTGGCCGCAGGCCGGGGGATTTGGCTATCGCTATGTGTATTAAGCCCTCTCCTTTGGAGAGGGTTGGGAGAGGTGGATTCAGATGACCGTATAAGCCGCTTGCTGCACCCAGCCCACCTTGCCGTCTGAGAGGCGCACCTTAGACCAGTCGCCCACGTGGTCGAGTATCTGGATCTTGATACCCTCATGGATCATGAAAAGGTCGGTAGATGACGCATCAGGCGCGCTTTTGATGTAGGCATTGTCTGTGGTGAGGATAGCCTGGTCTGCACCATACTCTGTGTGTGACTGCGACCATGCCAGCGAACCAAAAAATCCCGCCGCGAGCAGCAGCACCACGCCGAGATAAAAGCCTACGCGGCGGATACTCTGTATGAAGAGATAGGCGGCAAAGCCCGCCAGCGCCAGCCAGACACAGGCACCGGCCAGGAGGCTCCAGGTACGCGAGGAGCGCGCCTCTACAAATTGGTCCCAGCGCTGCACGATGGCGAGCTGCGGTACAGGTATGAGGCGGTCTATGGTTTTCTGATTGGCCAGCTTGAGGTTGACGCGGATATCCTCATCGCCGGGGGCGAGGCGCAGCGCGCGCTCATAGCTGAGGATGGCCTGGCCTATAGAGTCTTTTTTATAGAACGCGTTGCCAAGGTTGTAGTACACCTCCGCAGTCTTGTAGTCCTGTGAGAGCAGCTTGCTATAGCCGGCTATGGCCAGGTCGTAGTCTTTATTTTTGTAGGCCGTATTGGCCGCATCAAATAGCTGTGCCGCGCCCTCTGCATACAGGCCACCGCCGAGATAGAGCATACATAGCAGCACCAGCATGATACGCGGCAGCAGCCCGCCGGGCCCATGTATGTATGTAGTCCTGCCGGTCATTTGATCTCGTCCTCCAGGTCGGCTATCAGCTCTATGGCTGCGCTGTAGTTTTGCTTCATCTCATCTCCCGCGCCTACCGGAGAGTAGAGCGCCAGCTCACAGGTATGGATGAGTGATTTGAGTTTGCCTATAGTATCGGGCTTCACATTTTTGGCGAGGAGCTTTTCCTCTACGTTGTCTTTGGACAGCTGTGACTGGTCTATATTCAGCTTGTCTCCCAGGTAGCCCCACATAGCGCGGGAGACCTCATCGTAAAATGCCTCCTTATTACCCTTGGCCAGGTGCTTATCAGCCGTAGAGAGGCGCTTTTTGGCGAGCCGGGTAGCGCGGCGGCGCTTGGCGCCTACGATGTCTGCGGCCAGATCCTCCGTACGCCTGCGCACAAACAGCAGGCCGATAAAGGCAAAGAACGGAGTACCTACCAGGCCGAAGAAACCGGCAGAGCCAAAGAAGGGTTTCTGCTCACGTACCAGCTCAGCGCGCGTCTTGATAAAACGGATGTCTGAGTGCAGGGCCGCCACATCTTCCTTGCTCACCATCGCGGTGCCGGTGTTAGGATTCTGAGATGGTGCGCCGGTGATCTTGAGCGCCAGCTCCGGAGAGGTCTGCGTAATATATTTGCCCGCACCCGGATCAAAGAAAGAAAAAGAGCTGCCGGCTATCTTGAAATCTCCCGGCTGGTGCGGGATGATGAGGTAGTCATACTGTATGCTGCCGCTCATGCCTGCATCGGTATTAGTCACATCATCTTTCACCTTGGGGTCAAATGTCTCAAAGCCGTCAGGAAACTGTGGCTTGGGCAGCTCAATGGTCTTGAGGTTGCCCACGCCGCTGATCTTTACCGTATAGGTGAGCGCATTGTCAGTCTTGCCTTCTTTGTCAGAGAGGTGTACCTCATATTTGAATTTGCCCACGGCACCGCTGTAGTCGGCAGGTTTGCCGGCGGCTGGTACGTCTTTCACATTGATGGTGACGGCATTGCTGCTGGCCTTGTAGGGCACATTGGCGTACTGGCTACCCCAGAAGGAGCGGCCCACCTCCGCCTGCACGATCATATTGAGCTCTGCAGGGGTGATCTGCAGGGTGCCTGCACGCTGCGGATAGAGATTGTACCGGATCAGGTCAGCGGCGTAATACTTCTGCCCGTTGTAGGTCTCTATATGCTCTTTGATCTGCTTATTATTCATCACCTCCTGGCTCCAGAAGCCATCAAAGGAAGGTGCCTTGGTCGGCGATACATTGCCGATGTTCATCTTAAAGTAGATCTTGATCGTAGCGGAGATGCGCTCTCCTATGTAGACGTTATTGCGGTCGGTCTCCATGCGTACGATCACATTGTCGCGTATAGACTTGTCCAGATCGGCGTTGGATTTTTGCGGCTGGGCAGGCTGCTGCTGCATCTGTTGCATCTGCTGCTGCATCTGCTGCTGCATGGCGGCAAAAGGGTCATCGTCATCGTCAAAAGGATTGAAAGGATCGCGCCTGCGGCGGGCCTGCTGCTGCACAGGGCCTGTCACCGTGATAGTGAGCTCGTTTGACTCCATGGTAGCGCCCTCTATGCTGGCCTTTGCCTTTCCTATCTTGAAGACGCCCTCCTTTTTGGGGTGCACGATGTAGGAGTAGATCACAGACTGGCTCATGTGGCCATTCATGATCTGCACCTGCTGTGTAGGATTGGGCCCGCTCAAAATTTGAAAGTCGCTACCGATACCCGGATCAATGGTCCTGGCGCTGCCATTCTCTACGGTATAGTCTACCTGAAAGTTCTGATTGATACCTACAGATGCAGGAGCAGAGGCCGCAAAGCGCACCTGCGCAAAAGCACCCGCCGCTGTGAGCAGCAGCATGCCCAGCAGGAGGACGGCCCGGCGCGGGCGGTGGAGCGCTATCTGGTGGTTATCTTTCACAATACAAAATTGAAGTAAGGATAGATAAAACTCAAGAGAGAGGGGGTGTTGTTAAGGATTTTTGACAAGTGGGCACCTCACCCATCTGCCTTCGGCATCTTCCCTCTCCCAAGGAGATGGAAGAACTACGTGAGCTACTGACGCTGTCGAGCATCCTTTCTTTTGTATTTTGTCATCCAGAGCGAAGTGATAATGGAATTTATGACAGGTGCGGTCCAAGGCTGGGAGGCATAGATCCCTCGCTATTGCTCGGGATGACAAAAAACAAGAGAGCGCTATTTACCAGTCCTTCTCTATCTGAACGTCTGCCGGTTTTGCGGCTTTCTTCTGCATTTTGTCCTGGGCCTTTTGCTCTTCGGCTTTCAGCGCTTCCAGCAGCTTCTCGGCCTGCTCTTTGGTCAGTTTAGGTTGCTCACCGGGCTTCTTCTGATCTTTATCGCCCTTGCCTTGCTGATCCTTATCTTTCTGGTCTTTGTTGTCCTTCTTATCCTTATCGCCTTTGCCCTGCTGGTCCTTTTTATCCTGATCCTTATTGTCCTTATTCTGGTCCTTGTTGTCTTTGTTGTCTTTGTTGTTCTTGTTGTTTTTGTTCTGCTGGTTTTGCTGCTGCTCTTTGCGCAGTTTGGCATTGGCATAGGCCAGGTTGTAGCGGGTGTCACGGTCTGCAGGGTTGAGCTTCAGTGCCTGCTTGTAGGCATCTACCGCCTTTTCGTATTCCTCTTTGTCCAGCTGCGCATTGCCGAGGTTGTGATAGGCCTGTGCTTTTTGCTTGGGGTCTTTGAAGGTCTTGGCGGCCAGCTCAAACTGCGCTATGGCGTCATCGTAGCGCTTCTGCTTGTAGATGGCATCGCCCAGATTGAAGATCGCCTCAGGGAAGTTGTTCTTTTTCTCCAGCGCCTTTTTGTACGCGGCTTCTGCATCAGAGTATTTCCCCTTGGTGAAGAGCTTATTGCCATCGCGGGTAAGGCCACGCTCCTCCTGTGCGGAGGCTGAGAAAGCGAGGTGGGCGAACATCAAAATACAGACAAACCGCAGAGGCGCAGAGACGCAGAGGCGTATTGCTACACTCCGATAGTATGGGATAATATGTGCCATCTGCCTCATCATATCTTCAGCTTTTCAAACAGCCTGCTGCGGCGCTCGCTGAGCATATACTCTGCTATGAGCAGCAGCGCAGCCGCTATGAGGAAATATTGGAACTTGTCGTCGTACTCAGTGAAGACCACGTCATCTATTTCCTTGGTAGAGATGCGGCCCAGCTCTTTGAATATCGCTTCTATCTCATCTTTGCCATTGCCGAGGATCAGCGCCTTGCCATTGCCCTTGGCCGCATAGCTGCGCATAGCCTCGATGTTTACCTTAGAGAGTACGATGTTATTCTCCGCATCGCGCTTGTAGTCGCCATTGGGCAGCGGGATAGGGGAACCCTTCTCTGTGCCGACAGCCACGGTGAAGACCTTGATACCGTTTTGCGCTGCCTTTTCGAGGGCATCCTCTACACCCGGCTCGTTGTCCTCGCCGTCAGAGATGATGATGAGCGCCTTTGATTTGTTATCGCCTTTGGCGAAAGACTCATTGGCCAGGTCAATCGCCTCACCGATATTGGTACCCTGCGTAGGCACGCTCTCTGTGCTCACCGATCGCAGGTATAACTTTACCGCACTATAGTCTACAGACAGTGGCATCTGCAGATAGGCGCGGCCGGCAAAGATGACCATCGCAAAGCGGTCATTTTTGAGCTGGTCTACAAAGTTTGAGATAAAGTTTTTGGCGCGTGCCAGGCGGTTAGGCTGCACGTCCTGTGCGAGCATACTGCGCGATACGTCCAGCGCCACCACTACATCTATACCATTGCGTTTCACCTTCTCCTGCTTGGTGCCGATCTGTGGATTGGCTATGGCGATGACGAGGCAGATGTATGCCAGGGTGAGAAGCACGAACTTGATGACCTGCTTGCCATCAGAGAAATCAGGGATGAGCTGGTACACCAGAGACTTGCTGCCAAAGCGCTCGATGCTCTTCCTGCGCCATACAGAGAAGTAGATGAACAGCAGCAGAACCGGCACCAGAAGTGCCAGCAATAGCAGATACTCGATATGTTCAAACCTAAACATCTATGGTATACTCCTTAATACTGTATATCTCAAAATCCACTCGATCAAGAGCAGGGCCGCAGCGATCAGGGCAAAGAGCTGGAATTTTTCCGTCTTGTGCGTGAAGGCTGAGACATTGATCTTGGTCTTCTCCAGTTTATCTATCTGCTCAAAGATCCCCTTCAGGGTCTTATTGTCTGTGGCGCGGTAGTACCTGCCGCCGGTCTTGTCTGCTATGCTCTTGAGCAGGGCCTCGTCTATCTGCACCTCGGCATAGTCGAATATGAGCCCATTGGGACCCATCGCGACAGGCGTCAGTGCCTGGCCGTTCTTGCCCACGCCGATGGTATAGCAGCGCACACCAAACTGTGTAGCGATATCGGCCGCCATGCGCGGATCTATGATGCCGCGGTTATTGACGCCATCCGTCATGAGTATCACCACCTTGGTCTTGCTCTCGCTGTCCTTGAGCCGCTGCACGGCTGTAGAGAGGCCCATGCCTATGGCGGTACCATCCTCCAGGATGCCGTTTTTGATATCCTTGAGTTGGTTCTTCACGATCACATGGTCTATGGTGACAGGGCACTGCGTGAAGCTCTCACCTGCAAAAACTACCAGCCCGATACGGTCATGCGGTCGACCCTCCACGAAGTCTAATGCGACACTTTTGGCAGCCTCCAGGCGGTTTGGTTTGAAGTCCTGCGAGAGCATGGAGGTAGACACGTCCATAGCCAGGACGATATCTATACCCTCGGTGGTAGACTTGCTCTCATCGTAGCTGCTCTGCGGGCGGGCCAGCGCTATGAGCAGAAAGCCGAGAGAGAGGATGCGCAGGAGCGGTGCATATTTTTTCAGTACACCCTTCACAGGAGACCGGAAACCCTTGAACGCCGATGTATCTGAGAAGGTCAGTGTCGGATACTGCTGCCGCCGGCGCAGGTACCACCATACGGTGGCCAGGATGGCTACCACCGGTATCAGCCACAGCACCCACTGATTGGCCCACGTGATATGTGACAGGTGAAACATCCTATTTCTTCTTCTTTTTAGCGGGTGGGTTTTGTTTATTCTCTGCCGGCTCGGTCACGAGCTGTTTGGTCTCTTCTACAAAGGCAGAAGCATTCTGCATGCTGCGCATATTCTGATCAGGTGCAGGGTTCATCTTGGCAAACTTGACAAAGTCGGCCAGACGCAAGGTCTCCATGATGCGGCTGCGCGCATCGAGGCTGATACCGAGGCGATCCAGCTCCTGCTCTATCTCGCCGGTGGTAGACTCCAGTGCATAGTAGTCATAGCGGAACTCAAGATAGCTGCGCAGGATATCTGCCAGGCGCGAGTGGTAGAGCTTGACCTGGTCCTTCTGCCAGAGCTTTTCATCCTCCAGCTTCTTCAGCTCTTTGGCTGCCCATATGTGGGCGGGGTCTTTTGGCCGAGGACGGGCTACGACCGGTGCCGGCTTCTTCTTGTACCGGAGGTAGAGTATGATGCCGATGATGATCGCCGCGAGTATGACCAGCCCTATGGCTATCCAGCTGTAAAACTCATTGAGCTGGTAAGGCACATTCAGCGGGGCCTTGATCGGTTTGATCGGCTTGGTAGTGTCTACGGCCGGCTCGATGACCTGCAGCTGGTATGCATTGGTGTAGGCGCTGTCTATCACACGCGTCACCGTATTCATATAGTAGACCTTTAGCGGGGTGAAGATATACTGCCCACCCTCATAGGCCTGTATGGTGATATTCTGTGAGTAGATCGTGCTCGTACCGATCTTAGCGGTATCTATCTTGTCCTTTTTGACGATGCCGATCTTGCCGATGGTATCGCCGGGAAAGGTCGGGAAGTCTACCACGATATCCGGCTGCGCATTGACCACCAGCTTCATATTAAAGTAGTCTCCGATCTCGATCTTAGACGAGTCACCTTTGAAGGTGGCGGAGATCTGGGCGTGAGAGACGCAAGAAGCAAGAACCAAGAGGCAAGACAATGCAAGATGCTTGATGCGCCTAGCTGGTAGGGACAGGTCGCGACCTGTCCCTACAGACAGGAGCTGGCCTTGGCCACCGGAGATATATGATATGTTATGAAGCGTATTCATTAGCGCTTGATCTCCCTTTCTTTAAACATTTTCATCAGGGCAGTCACATAGTTGGCAGTAGTATCGATGCTTACGAACTGGGCACCGGCTTTGCCGAAAGTGACCTTGTTCTTCACCTGCTGCTCATCAAAAAGCTTTTGTATCTGCGCACGCAGACGCTTGTCAGAGGTATCTGCAAAGAACTCTACACCGGACTCCGCATCCTGTATGAGTACAGTGCCGACGTCCTCCATCAGGCGCTCACGCTTGTCATATATCTGAATGCCAATAAAATCATGCTTACGCGCCGCAATGGTCAGCTCCTTCTGGATATCCTTGCCCACCATGAAGTCTGATATCATAAAAGCGATCGCCTTCTTCTTGCTCACATTATTAAAGTACTTCAGCGCCTCGGCCAGGTCTGTGCCGCGCTCCTGAGACTCAAAGCTGTCTATCTCAGAGATGATGCGCATGATGTGCGACTTTCCCTTCTTGGCCGGGATGAACTTCTCTACTTTATCACTGAAGAAGATGACGCCGACCTTGTCGTTATTGGTGAT
The DNA here is from genome assembly GCA_018267355.1 of Bacteroidota bacterium. GTDB lineage: Bacteria > Bacteroidota > Bacteroidia > Chitinophagales > LD1 > UBA1941. The sequence continues at coordinate 3,381 of JAFDYP010000239.1, read as the reverse complement.
CGCAGAGAAAGCCAATATGCCGCTGATGATCTCGATGATCTCTTTCTTAAACTCCGTCTGCGTGCCAAACATGGTAGAGCGGCTCACATCAATGATGAGCATGAGGGTCTGCTCGCGCTCTTCTTCAAATACCTTTATGAATGGCTTATTGGCACGGGCCGTCACATTCCAATCTATAGAGCGGATATCATCTCCAAACTGGTACTCGCGTACCTCGCTAAAGGAGATGCCGCGCCCCTTGAAGGCAGAGTGATAGCTACCAGAGAAAACCTGAGCGGAAAGCTTACGAGTCTTGATCTCGATACGACGTAGCCTCTTCCTGCGTTCACTCTGCGCGCTATCTGCAGCCTGCGCTTTATCAGACTTTATTTGAGACGCCTTTGCCATGATGGTCTATGGTACTTCGACTGCGTTCAGGATGTCGCTGATGATCTCTTCTGTTGTTACATTTTCGGCTTCAGCCTCGTAAGTCAGGCCGATACGGTGGCGCAGTACGTCGTAGCAGACTGCGCGTACGTCCTCCGGTATCACATAGCCGCGGCGCTTGATAAAGGCGTAAGCCTTGGCAGCGAGAGCCAGATTGATACTGGCGCGAGGGGAGCCACCGTAGGTGATGAGCGGCTTGATCTTGCCCAGCTTGTAGTCCTCCGGACGACGGGTAGCGAAAACAATATCCAGGATATAGCGCTCGATCTTCTCATCCATATATACCTCGCGGGTAGTACGACGGGCAGAGACGAGGGCCTCTTTAGAGATGACCGGGTTGATCTTAGGCGCATCATACGACATATTTTGGCGCATGATCAGCTGCTCTTCTTCTTTCTTAGGATAGGTCACTACTACCTTTAGCATGAAGCGGTCTACCTGCGCCTCTGGCAGCGGGTAGGTACCCTCCTGCTCTATCGGGTTCTGCGTGGCGAGCACGAGGAAAGGCTCCTCCAGCTTGAAGGTCTGCTCACCGATGGTCACCTGGCGCTCCTGCATGGCCTCGAGCAGTGCAGACTGCACCTTGGCAGGGGCACGGTTGATTTCATCTGCCAGGATAAAGTTGGAGAATACAGGGCCCTTCTTCACGCTGAACTCGTGGTCCTTTGGATTGTAGATCATCGTACCGATCAGGTCGGCAGGGAGCAGGTCCGGCGTGAACTGGATCCGCGAGAAACCCGCGTGTACCGCCGAGGCGAGCGATTTGATCGAGAGGGTCTTGGCCAGGCCGGGTACACCCTCCAGGAGGATGTGGCCATTGGAGAGGACTGCGAGCAGCAGGCGCTCTACCATGTACTTCTGGCCTACGACTGCCTTGCCGAGCTCCATATTGAGCACGTCTATAAAGGCGCTCTCGCGGTTGATACGATCATTCAGAGACGCGATGTCTACAGATGATGAGGATGGTGTGATTACTTCCATGTGCGTGTATCTTTTGGGAGAGCGAATTTAAGTTTTAACAAAGCAGGGCGTTGTAAAAAGATGTTAAGCAGGGGGATAGGTGCAACTGAGACGGCCAGTCGCTAAGCACACTTCATGGATAAGATAAGAATCGGTAACTTTGGGTAAAAGGCGTGCAATGGATAAATCACAAATAGCAGAGCTTCATAAGCTACCGGTGGAAGAGAAGCTACAGCTCGTACAAGAGTTGTGGGACGATATTGCACGTGACAACTCGCTGGAATCTATATCCAAAGAGCACAAGGAAATCCTGGATCAGCGAATAGCAAAGATTAACAGTGGCGAAGGGACCTTCAGGCCATGGTCAGAAGTCAAAGCCAAATATAAAAAGTGAAGGTGGCGTACAATGTTTCCATTCTCTCGGAAGCCGAAGTAGACCTGGATTCAGCTTTTATATGGTATGAAACGCAGCAAATAGGTTTGGGAGATAAATTTATTGAGTCAGTAGACCAATCTATCGAGTCTATATCCAAGACACCCAAGATCTATCAGGAGGTATATAAAGGCTATAGAAGGTGTGTGATCAGGAAGTTCCCCTATGGCATCTACTATCAGGTGCTCCCAGACATAGCCGAAATACGGATCGTGGGAATCATCCATTTTAAAAGAGAGCCGGCAGAAATAAAGAAGCGCATATAACTGTACAGTCGAATCCCATAGGATACTACCGCTGACATTTCACCGTTATCTGCCATTACTCATTCCTTCTCCTATCTTTGCCGTGTGTCAAATTTCAAGCGAATAGTCAGCTATCTCAGGCCGTATACCGGACTCGGTGCGCTTAACTTTTTTTTCAACGTGCTGACGGCGGTGTTCTCGCTTTTCTCTGTAGTGATGGTGATCCCGCTGCTACAGCTGATCTTCAATCAGGTGCCGGATGTGACGGTGAAACCCACCCTGACTGCCAATGCCAACTCGATACTGGAATACATCAAGTATGTACTCTCTACAGAGAAGCGCGTACATGGCCCGGCACAGGCGCTGCTGGAGGTCTGTGTAGCGATCATCGTGGTCATCTTCCTGAAGAACTTCTTCCGCTACCTGGCACTGCGGGTGCTGTCTCCCATCCGTACGGGCGTGATGCGCGACCTGCGCAATGAGGTCTTCGGCAAGCTGCTGAGCCTGCCGCTGAGCTACTACAGCCAGGAGCGCAAGGGCGACCTGATCACGCGCATGACGGATGATATCCGCGCGATAGACGGCTGGATCTTCAGCATGCTGGAGGTGATCATCAGTGAGCCGGTCAATATCATCCTCTCCCTCACCTGGATGCTCATGCTGAGTGCCAAACTCACGCTCTTCGTGTTTGTGATGCTGGGCGTGGTGGGACTGCTGATAGGCAGCATAGGCAAGACGCTCAAGCGCCAGTCGCAGAATATACAGGAGACTATAGGGCGCTTTATGTCCATCGTGGAGGAGAGCATCTCGGGGCTGCGCATCGTGCAGGCCTTTGGCGCGGAGGGGTATAAGAAGCGCCAGTTTGAGGAGACCAATGAGCTGCACTATCAGCAGGGCAATGCGATCAACCGCCGCTATGAGCTGAGCTCGCCGCTGACGGAGTTTCTGGCTATCGCGGTGTTTAGCCTCGTGCTGTGGTTTGGCGGCGGGCTGGTGCTGCGGGGGGAGATGGAGGCGGCTACGTTTATCGGGTATATCGCCATGTTCTCACTGCTGATACAGCCGGCGAAGAGCTTTTCTACTGCTTTCTACAAGATCAACATCGGCCTGGCCTCCTCTGAGCGGGTCTTTGAGATACTGGACGCGCCGAATACCATTGTGGAGGCCGCTGACGCGAAACCGGCTGCGCTGTTTAGCCAGTCTATTGTATATAAGAATGTCTCCTTCCACTATCCGTCTAACCTGAACAGGCAGATACTGAAAGGCATCGACCTGACCATCGCCAAGGGCAAAGTGATAGCCCTCGTGGGCCAGAGC
>JAFDYP010000238.1 GCA_018267355.1 Bacteroidota bacterium | reverse complement strand
TTTTGCTGTGAAGCAGGTACCTATAAACAGGGAGTACGCCATCAGCCCCAAACCCGCACTACGGCTGGATCGTACCTATATCTGCGTACCCAAAAATAAGGTCAGACCTCCTGAAATGGACAAAATCTGGTTTCATATCGGCTGGCCGGCGGCGTAGTCTTGTATCGCCGCTACGGCTATCACCCAAAACAAGCAAACGATGAACTTCAAGCCTACGCCTGACACAGACCAGTACCTCAGGTCCCTGCCTCTGACCTACATCACTACTGACGAGCTCCCCACGCTGCGGCGCAGCCAGCTCACAGCCCGCGAGCGGGAGACGCTCAGCTACCTGGCCGCCGGCTACTCCTCAGACCAGATAGCCCGGCTGCTCTATATCACTAAGCAGACCGTAGACTCCCACCGCCGCAATATCATCAAGAAGATGGGTGTGCCCAATATCACTGCGGCAGTGGCCCACGCCCTGCGCCATCGGCTCATATCCTGAGGCTGGCCGGCACTACGGTGAGATATATGAAAAGGGATGGGGGGTACCCATAGACCTCAACACTGCCTTCCTGGAATATTTTGATGCTCTCCAGTATGTGCGCTGGGCTGCCAATGGCGTAGTGGCATTTGATGACAAGGGGGAAGTGATGGGTGGCAGTACTATCAGCTATGGCGACCTGGAGGGTAGGCTACAGCAGGATATGGACCGCGTATTCCCAAAGCTGACAGCTGTCAAGGCCGCTGATATAGCCGGCACATGGTCCTACCAGCTATTCTGGCCGTCATCTGCACTGAGCGGTGTGAATGGTAAGGTCACATTCACTGCAGGCGAGGGGGGCAGTGTTGACTGGTAGTCTGGTATCGGACCCCGGCCAGCGGCTCACTATGAATAGTACACTGGCATGCGACGGTATATCAAAGATCTGCCTGAATGGTGCTGTACAGTCTCCGGGTAGCGACATCACACAGCTCTATAATTTGTTTATCCTCAATTCAAAAACTATAGTGGGCATCGTGCATAATATCGTACCGCCGGGCAGCGGCAGGCCGCCATATTGGGATATACCGGGCTATATCGTCATCAGCCGCTGATACGCGGGCAAGGTAAACAATGCTCATCCGGATGGCAAACCCCGGATACTCCTGCCACCCATTTCATCTGGAGGCATATAGTGCATGGAGACAGGTCTGCGCCTCCTTTCCTTACCTGATCAGGGTGATACTGCCCCTGGTGTGCCGGGCTATACCGCCTCGGCCGCTATTGTCTGTATAGCTGAGGAAGTAGACGTAGACCTCTGCGGGCTGCATATCACCGTGGTAGCGGCCATCCCAGCGGGCATTGATATCGTCTGTCTCCCATACTTTCTCGCCCCAGCGGTTGAAGATCTTGAACTCATGCAGTGTGATGCAGTGGCCTACGATGTAGTATTGGTCATTGATGCCATCGCCGTTTGGTGTGAAGGCGTTGGGCACGTAGATGACGCCCTGGCAGCCGACACGGATGTAGATGGAGTCAGTGGTCGTACAGTTATTGGTATCGGTCACCTGCAGGGTGATCCAGCCGGACTGTGTGGGTGTGGCAGCGGTGCTCGGGGCGTGGGTGGAGATCTGGCCGGATGTAGAGGTCCAGGTATAGTCATGGTAGGTGCCGCCGGTGCCGAGGTAGATGGTATCTCCCGGCTCTATGAGGGTATCACTGGCGTATATCTGTAGGGGTACCACTGTCCACGGCTGCACGGCGAGGCTGTGTATGATATCGCACTGTGTACCCGCTACTGTGTCTGAGTAGAAACCGGGGCTGCTGTATACCTGCCCGCCTACTATCACGCTCTGGCCGGGGCAGTAGTAGACCTCTGCAGTATCTCTGGCCAGGTCTACGGTGAGGTGCAGAATGTGTACGCTATCGCAGCCGGCGGTGGGCACTGTATCGCGATAGGTGCCCGAGCTGGTATAGGTGCGCGTGCCAAAGGTATAGCTCTGCCCCGGGCAGATGCGGACGGAGACGGAGTCTGTGCCGACCGGCAGCACGGTGAGGTGCAGGGTATAGATACTATCACAGCCTGTGGTGGCAAAGGTATCGCGATAGGTGCCGGTGCTCGTATAGAGATGGGTACCTATCATGACGCTGTGGCCGGCGCAGATGGTCTGCGAGCCGGAGTCATAGGTGAGCGGCCGGACGTAGAGATCCAAAATATGGACGCTATCGCAGCCGCTGGTGGCAAAGGTGTCTCTGTAGATACCCGTGGCAGTATACGTGTGTGTGCCTACCTGCACGCTCTGGCCCTGGCAGATGGCCTGGTAGGCAGAGTCGGTCAAGATACCGGTGACGGACAGATGGAGTACATACACGCTATCACAGGTGGCTGTGGCAAAGGTATCGCGATAGATGCCGGGTGTGGAGTAGGTATGCGTACCCACGGTGACGTACTGGCCGGTGCAGATATGGCGTGCGGCAGAGTCATAGAGCAGGCTGGCCACAGTGAGCGAGAGGATGTGCACACTGTCACAGGTGGCACGGGCAAAGGTATCTCTATAGACCCCCGTAGTGGTATAAGTGTGCGTGCCTACCGTGACGGACTGGCCCGTGCAGATGCGCTGCGCTACAGAGTCTGTGATGAGAGAGACGCGCAGGTCCAGCACGTAGATACTATCACAGGCAGCGGTGGCAAAGGTATCGCGATAGACGCCGGTCATATAGTAGGTGTGCGGCCCTACGGTCACGGTCTGGCCCGGGCAGATATAGCGGATCGCAGTGACCACCGGTCCGGTGCCTATGGCGAGGCGCAGGATATGGATGCTGTCGCAGCCGCCGGCGAGTGCAAAGGTATCTCTGTAGACGCCTGCTGCGGAGTAGGTGTGCGTGCCTACCGTGACCGACTGGCCGGCACAGATGAGCTGTGAGACGGAGTCTCGTACGTAGGGAGTGACGAAGAGGTCGAGCCGTGCTATGCTATCGCATAGGGTGGTGCCGATGGTATCGTAGTAGGTGCCTGCCTGGGTATAGGTACGCCCGCCAAAGGTGTAGCTGCCGCCGGCGCAGATAGCGGCTGTAGTAGCAGAGGAGCCTGGCTGGCGATGCGCGCAGCCCGTAGTATCTACCACGAGGGTGGCCACCATGTCAAACGCGGCACAGTAGCGCTGGAGATTTGATACCTGTACGGCTATTACGTTATTGCACTGCTGAAACCAGGTGAGCTGTGTGGCGTTGAGTGTATAGATCATGCCCGTCACGGCGGCCTGCTGGTTGCCCAGGAGGTTGCCATTGATATAGGTCGTGGCGTAGTCATCACCTATCACCTTCATGGTGCAGGAGATGGGGGTGCCGCACATCTTGAAGGGCTTGCGAAAAGCACCTGTATCCGGGAAGTGGGTGGTGACGTCTGTCCAGATGGCGGTATCTCTCTGGCCCCAGATGCTCCAGTTGGCACCATTGCAGCTGCCACCTATAGAGGTATCCGGCACGGATCCGTTTACCGGCTGTAGCCAGGAGGCATCATTGTAGCTGGGGAGCATCCAGTTAGGGCTGGCATTGTGGCCGGCACCGCGGTAGGCGCGAAAGCCGGTATTGGGCCCGGACCGGATCGTGATGGTCTGTGTCTGCGCGCCTGCGGCCAGGACGGACAGCACAAAAATAGCAAGTACATATAGCGTTTTCACAGCATCTATTGAGTGGCGTAAAGGTATGAAATACAGGATGGCTGCAAAAAGAAAGCACCGGAATTTAACAAAAAGCTGAGAGCCGATGCCCGGTATGCAGCATGCCTTACCCCGTTGCCGTCGCTTTAGCGTGATAGCACGCCACCGAAAACCAACGCGGAGAAGCTGTAGCGCCAATAGCCGCAGGTGACGCTGCGCTAAACACGGACAATGGCGGGGTGATCACGGAGGTGTGGTGCGCGTGGGTGCAGCAGTACTACCCCACCAGCCGGTCAAACTGCTCAAGGATCCAGGCGCGGTCAGCCACGTTGGCCGTTTCGTGGATCGCTTTTTTCAGCGCAGCCATCTGCACTTTGTTTTTGACATCTGCGCGGTAGAGCTTCATGGTGAGGCGGGCGAAGTTGCCATAGTTGATACGGTGCTGGTCTGAGATGATCTTCTTGCGGCGCAGCAGTATGCGGAAACTCTCCTTGAGCGAGAGCAGTGGCTCATACTCGCCCAGCTCGTAGTAGGTCTTCATGAGGGTCACCTTGGCGTCGAGCAGGTAGAAGATATCTGTGTAGGCCACGTCCTGTAGGAGCTGTAGCACCTTGTCATATTTGCCGGTGGCAAAGTAGTAGCGGGCCATATTGAAGCTGTAGGCGTTTTGCTGCTCGGCTTTCCTGAGTTTCACGAGAGAGCGCTCTATGAAAGAGGCGGTCCACTTGTATTCCTTTACCCGCAGGGCCACGGTCACGATGTTCTTGAAGTCCCAGGGATTCAGCAAACCCTGATCGTACATGAGGCCGTGTTTGAGGGCCTCCTTGTAGAGGGTAAATAGCTCCATCTGCCAGGAGGTATCGCCGGCGTTGATGCGGCGGATGCAGTAGTTTAGCGCAAAGGCGAAACCCTCGCGCTGGCTGTCCTGCTGTAGCGCCTGGCTCTGGCCAAAGAGGACAGCCTTGAGCTGTGTGTAGTGGGCCGCCTGGGCAGGCTCGGTGAGCGTGAGGATGATGTGCTGGTAGAGCGCCACCACAGGCACCGGCGCGCGGCCACGCAGGTAGCGCAGAATATCACTGAGGAGCGCCAGCTCCTCATCCACTCCGAGGAACTGCCGGTAGTGCAGCACCGCAGCGCTATACCGCAGCTTGCTGATAAAGTAGTACATATCGAGGCTCTCGATGGTCTCCTTGAGGTTCTTCTCGGGGGTGCGGAGCTTTTTGTTTTCGAGGAAAGTATTGTGCTGGGCGTGGAGGCGGAAGGAGTGGAAGTAATAGTCGCGGTCTCTGTACGGGTACTGCTGCAGGCGGCGCAGGGCCAGCTCATAGGGATCGGTGAAATTGGCCGTGAGGCCGCGCTTATTGTAGTACTGCAGCATGTAGTATGACTCATCTGCGCCCTCACCGCGCATGGTCTCTATGGCTATGAAGCCCTCTGCTTTTTTCAGCATATCAGACAGCAGGCGGGCATACTGTATATCGCTGAAGGGCTTGGTGCCATGTGCGGCGCGCCAGGCTTTTTTGCGGTCGGGCAGCTCCGGTCTGGCGGCCTTGTAGTGGGGGAGGAGATAGGCATAAAACCTGCGCAGGCGTATGTCTTCACAGTGATAGGGCGAGGCCATGTAGCGCGAGAGCCGGTTTAGCTCGTGGGCATCCATGGTGGCGAGCAGCTGGTGCAGTTTGGGTTCCCTCATTTATTTTATGCCGTATATTGATGTCTAATTTATACATAAAATATCAATGGTAATAGTATGTATGTACGAGAGGTATATTTTATATCCAGTCCGTATATAGGCTTTAAAGTGTACTTTTTTGTCATGCAGCCAGTCCGTTCATTTGTATCGTCTAAAAAACATATCACGGACAAATGCTTACTTTCAAAAACAGATACGATATGAAAACACTTTACCAACACGCGCTCCTGCTGAGCCTATGCCTACTGACCATCCTCACCGCGCGGGCGCAGGGCGCGGGGCCTGACCAGACGATATGTGCAGGCAGCAGTACCACTATGGGAGCTACTACTCCCCCTGGTGTCTGGTCTGCACTGCCTACCAATCCTACTGTGGCCACTTTCTATTCGCCTACCTCCTGGGTCAGTGATGTCTGGGGACTGGATGCGGCGGGTGTGTATGGCTTCATATGGACCACCAGCGCGGGGCCTGATACGATGTATATCACCACTATAGCGCAGCCGGCGCGGCCGCTACTGAGCGTGATAGCAGGCTGTATAGATACGCTGGTAGCCTCTCAGGTATCCGGTGCAGACAGCCTCCTGTGGTACAATGGGAATAACGGCATCGTGCGCCGCTCACTCGCCACGGATACCATCTATCCCAATGCACCACTCAGCTATGTCTGGTCGGTCTACGCCAAGGGCTCTAACGGCTGCCTCTCGCAGGCGTCTGACTCAGTGACGGTAACTCATACGCCCAGCGTAGATCTCAATGTATCTTCCGCTGTGCTGTGCAGCGCTACGGCAGATACCTTTACAGCCACGCCGGCTCTAGGTGGCCCTACGCCATCCTATCAGTGGTATAAAAATAGCCTGCCGGTGGGCACCAATGCACCGGTCTACATCCCATCATCACTGGCCGATGGCGATACTGTCTGGGTAGTGATGACCTCTGTGGCATCCTGTGCTACTACCTCTACTGCTACGAGCAGCCGTGTCACCGTAGAGGTGGTGCAGCGGCCGGCAGCACCTGTACTGAGCCAGACAGGCACCTGCGTGAGTGGTGATACACTCCTGCTGCACGGACTATCCTCCACCTCCTGGCAGACGGGCTGGTCTCTGGGCACTACAGTGCTGGAGAGCCCGGTGTACCGCAGCATCGCAGCCGGCCAGACAGGCTACGGCAGCGGGCTGGCAGATATCACCGGCGCCGAGAGCGTAGCCCTCGACGCGGCAGGCAATATCTATGTGCTGGATGGCACCCGCATACTAAAATTCCCGGCGGGCAGCGGTTATGGTACTCAGGGTACTATCGTAGCCAGCTATGCTGCTACCTATCCTAACTCGATCTGCCTCGATGCAGCCGGCAATCTGTATCTCTCAGATGCCGGAAACAACCGGATATTGAAATTCCCGGCAGGAAGTACTGCTCTCACTACAGGCACTGTAGTAGCTGGAGGCAATGGATCAGGCACAGCGGCTAATAGGTTCAATTATCCTACAGGTCTCTGTGTGGACGCTGCAGGGTATCTGTATGTAGTGGATCAGGGCAATAACAGGGTGCAGCGGTTCGCCCCGGGCAGCACCTCTGCTACCAATGGCGTGACCGTAGCCGGTGGCAATGGCGCTGGCAGCGCGGCCAATCAGTTTAACCAGCCGCAGGCCGTCCTAGTAGATGCCGCAGGCAACCTGTATGTATCAGATATGCAAAACTATCGTGTGCAGAAATTTGCCGCAGGCAGCACCTCTGCCAGCAATGGTACCACGGTAGCAGGCGGCAATGGCAGCGGCAGCGCGGCCAATCAGCTCGGTGTATTGGCTGGCCGCGCCATGGCGCTAGATGCTGCCAATAACCTCTATGTACTGGATGGCATCAATCGTGCCGTGAAAAAGTATCCTGCCGGCAGCACCTCTGCCACAGCAGGGATCACTGTAGCGGGTGGCAATGGTAGCACAAGCATGCTAGACCCGAATCCGTACCAGCTATATGCGCCGCAGGGCCTGGCGCTGAGCGCTGGCGGCGACCTTTATATAGCCGATGGCAGTTTTGTACTAAAATACGTAGCACCGCACCTGGACTCTGTGCGCGTACCCGCTGCCACAGGCCAGTACACGGCTACTATCACATCCTACAATGGCTGCACCTCGCTACCGTCTAATGCAGTAGTAGTAGCGCCATGCCTCTCAGACTCCGTCTGGCCGGGAGATGCGGATCACAATGGTGTGGCAGATAACAATGACCTGCTGCCTATCGGCACGGCCTATGGCCTGAATGGTATAGCACGCGTGGACCAGTCTATCGTCTGGACGGCACATGCGGCGACCAACTGGGGCGTGCAGTTTCTCTCCGGTGAGAATACGAAGCATGCCGACTGCAATGGCAACGGTGTGATAGATGCCAATGACACGACGGCTATCCTGACCAACTTTGGGCTGGTGCATAGCAAGACGGATGGCGCAGGACCATGGAGGAGCGGCATACCGGGTATCACCCTGCGCTATAGCAAGGATACGGTGGTGGCAGGAGATACGCTGGTGACCACGCTCATACTGGGCGACTCTGTGAGCAGTGTATCGGGGCTGTATGGGCTGGCGTTCACCTTCCACTATGACCCGCTGGTGTGTGACAGCATGACCACGAGCTTTGTATTCCCTAATTCATTCCTCGGCACGCCGAGTACCAAGATGTCGCTGCACAAAGACTTCCGCACTGCGGGCGAGGTGAAGGCTGCCGTGACAGGCATAGACCACCTGAACCGCAGCGGCTACGGGGCCATAGCGACCTTCTCCTGCATCATCACTACAGATAACCTGAACGGCAAGGACCTGCTATACTATACTAACGTAAACTACATCTCTGACATCAAAGCGGTAGACAAAGACGGCATCACACTGCCGCTCAATGGCGCTGCAGACTCTAACAGTGTGGGCTACGAGCCATCTGGTATCCATGCTGTCCATGCGGAGCGCGTGAGCCTCTATCCTAACCCTGCCGCGAGCCAGGTCTCGATCATGGCTCAGAGTGCCATCACACAGGTGACGCTCACCGATGTGCTGGGCCAGCAGGCACTGTCACAGTCAGGCCGCAATGCGACTATACAAACCCTTGACATCTCTGCCCTTGCGGCGGGAGTGTATACCGTGCATATCACTACGCTCTCCGGCTCGGGTACAGCCCGGCTGGTGGTGACACGGTAGGATTTGCTATCTTGATTTTAAAACGGGGTGAGGCAGGGGCTTCATCCCGTTTTTTGTTTGTGGGTGCCGGTCGCCTGACCGACAATAAGCGCTGGGCGCAATCTTATCCAGGACGGCATAGTTTTGTAAATGAGTTAACGCTCTTACTTAGTTGCTGGTTCAGGCGACCAGTAACGGCGGCGGGAGATCAACAACGATGGGGATTATAAATTGGAAAGAGCAGTAGGATCCAATACTTCCTCCTCATACAATTTCTTTATTGACTTATTAAAAATACAAAAGACATAAATTGAATAAAGCAGTAGAAGTGAACTTGTAAAGACTATAAGAATAGGGTATTTATTACTATCAATATATCCATCCCTGCGAACGAAATGAATGATAATAAACAATAGTGCGATTCCCAGACTAATAAATGCAACTGGACCATGCAAGAGAATCTCTTTAAGAAAC
>JAFDYP010000237.1 GCA_018267355.1 Bacteroidota bacterium | reverse complement strand
ATAGAATCATGTACGCCATCAAACTCCAGCGGCGCAGTGCCAAACAACTCACAAAGCCTTTTATTGAAAGCCGGCGTACATTTCACCCATTTGCCATCGAGCAGAAATTCATTGTAGCCGTGAAAGACGAACTTGTCCGAGCGCAGCATGCGGATAAACTTCTCCGTAGAGAGGTGGTTCTGCACGATAGAGAAGCCGAGGCGCGACGGGATACCCACCGCACGGCCGGCAGCGGCCAGCAGGAGTGATTTCTCTATGCAGTAGCCGTAGCGCCTCTGGAGCGTCAGGCTGCCGGAGATAGCCTCCGGAGAGAGGATGATGTGGTAAGGATCGTAGCGGATATCATCACGTACGGCATAGTAGAGCGCTACCGCCTTCTCGCGGTCAGACATCTCCGGTGTGGTATGCACTTTGGCATAGGCTATCACCTCAGGATTATCACTATCTATGAAGGCAGTAGGGCTGGTATAAAGATCTATAGTCACGGGAGCATTATTTCTGGCTGCAATTTTAGGATAAACCTTCGTTATTTTGGTTGAAATGTCAAAACTCGTACGCGGTCTCAGCCTGGGTCAGTCAGTCGCCATCAATATGATAGACATGGTGGGCATCGGCCCTTTTGTCACCATGCCGTTTGTGATCGGCGCCATGAGCGGGCCTAAGTCTATTATCGCCTGGCTGCTGGGGGCGCTCTTGGCCTTTGCAGATGGGGCGGTGTGGGCAGAGCTGGGAGCTAAGTGGCCGGAGGCTGGCGGTAGTTATGCTTTTCTACAAAACCTATACGGTAGACAAAAGTGGGGCCGCCTTATGGCATTTCTATACGTCTGGCAGACCTCTATACAGGCGCCGCTGGTCATAGCCTCCGGTGCGATAGGTTTCGCGCAGTACCTCACGTTTCTCATACCGCTCAGCACCATAGAGCAGAAGGCTGTATCCGGGGGCTTGGTCATCCTTATTACGCTGCTGCTCTATAGGAAGATAAGTGACATCGGCAAGATATCCGTCGTGATGGGCATGATCGTGATCGGCACAATACTCTGGCTAATAGTGAGTGGCTTTTCACATTTTGATCCATCATTGTCTTTCTCCGGAGGCGTGCACGATATAGTGCCTGATCTCACACCGCTCTTTTTCTTTGGTCTCGGCCAGGCTTCGCTCAAGACCGTATACTCCTATCTGGGCTACTACAATGTCTGCCACCTCGGCGGTGAGATCAAGGAGCCGGAGGTCAATATCCCACGCAGTATTTTCATCTCCATAGCAGGCATCGCTATCCTCTATCTCTCTATGCATACTGCGGTGCTGGGCACCATACCATGGCAGGAGGCAAAGGACTCTAAGTTTATCGTGAGCCTTTTCTTTGAGCGGATATATGGTCATACTGCGGCACTCGTAGCTACGGTGCTGGTGCTGCTCATCGCAGTGTCATCGCTTTTTGCCGTCATGCTGGGCTATTCACGAGTACCCTATGCTGCCGCTACCGATGGCAATTTCTTCAGCATCTTCTCCCGCCTGCATCCTACCAAGCATTTTCCCTACGTATCGCTATTGGTACTGGCTGGTGTTGCATTTGTATTTAGCCTGCTTTTCCGCCTGGGCGAGGTGATCTCTGCTATCGTTACCATGCGCATCATTATCCAGTTCGTAGGGCAGGCTGTGGGGCTGCTGCTTTATCATGCGCGGATGAAGGAAGAGAAGTTTCCCTATCGTATGCTGCTCTATCCCATACCTGCGCTCATCGCATTGGTGGTATGGGGTTTTATTTTTTGCTACGCTGATATAGAGTTCATCTTCGGGGCACTGGGCGTGATAGCCACAGGATGCTTACTTTTCCTGATCAAGGCCAATGTCTCTCACGAATGGCCCTTTGCCCCTGCTAAAACTGGAAGTAAATAAATGGCTGTATCTCTGATGTCTTGACCTGCACGAGTATCGCCACTACTACGGCCAGCATAGCTACCACTGCCGGCAGCGGCATACGGTATACGGCCTGCTGTGCCTGCAGCTCTATGTGTCGCGGTAGGAAGTGCAGGACGTAGCCCAGCAGCATCACGAGTAGTACGTTCTGATAGCCGGCTACGAAATTGAAGAAGATAGATGGTGTAAAGTGCGTGGCTATCTGCGATATGACGGATGTGGCTATCTGCATATTATCTGCGCGGAAAAAGATCCAGCAGAAGCAGACGAAGTGGAAGGTAAGGATCACGCCGAGCACCTTGACCAACTTCGTATCAGGTATTTTGATGTACTCTTTTATCCATTTGTCTATGCCCAGTGCTACGCCATGCAGCGCCCCCCAGATGATAAAGCGAAACGCCGCGCCATGCCACAGGCCACCGAGCAGCATGGTGATAAACTGATTCAGGTAGGTGCGGAAGCGCCCCTTTCTATTTCCTCCCAGTGAAATATACAGGTAGTCTCGGAGCCACGTAGACAGGGAGATATGCCATCTACGCCAAAACTCCGTGACGCTCGATGACTGATATGGTGAGTCAAAGTTGATGCACAGCCTATAGCCAAACAGCAGCGCAATACCGATAGCCATGTCGCTATAGCCGCTAAAGTCACAGTAGATCTGCAGGGCATAGCCATACACGCCAAAGAGGTTTTCCAGTCCGGTATACAGGGTCGGATTGGCAAAGATACGGTCTACAAAGTTGGCGCTGATATAGTCGGATATTACAGCCTTTTTGAAAAGTCCCGAGATGATCAGATACATCCCCTCGCTGAACATAGCCCTCGTCACGATGGTAGGCATGGATATCTGAGGGATAAAGTCACGCGCCCGCACGATAGGCCCCGCTACCAGCTGCGGGAAGAATGACACGAAGAAGGCATAATCCAGCATCCGCTTTACAGGCTTTAGCTCGCCGCGATAGATATCTATGGTATAGCTGAGAGACTGGAAGGTAAAGAACGATACGCCCACCGGCAGGAAGATACTGAAGGGACTAAAATGGCTACCTACTGCACCGCAGTATATCTCATAGAGGAAGTTGGTGTATTTGAAGTACCCGAGCAATCCGAGGTTAAGCACGAGGCTGAAGATCAGCAGGCCCTTGCGCTGCCAGCCTTTGGGCGCATTGGCCATGATATTGGCGAGGTTGTAGTCCACTACCGTGGAAAGCACAAGCAGCAGGAAATAAATGCCACTGGATTTGTAATAGAAGTAGTAAGAGAAAAGGACCACATACAGCAGCTTCACATTATGCTTGTGATGGATCAGGTAGAAGATGCTGATGAAACCGGCAAACAGGAACAGGAACAAACCCGAGCTGAAGATCAGCGGCTGGCGCGGTATGTACTCGAACTGATGGAGCAGTTTATGGATGTCTATCGCTGGCATAGGGTCACTTGATGTCCGGTTTGTTTTGCACGTATTGATTATATGCCTTAATCAGGGCTTCAAACAGCAGGTTGCCCTGAAAGGCATATCCCTGGCTGGTAAAATGTATGCCGTCTGCACGCATCAGGCCGTAGCGCTTCCACTGATAGCAGGACTTGTAGCCGCCGCCTATAGAGTAGAGGTCCCAGATGGCGATGCCATTGTCTGTAGCGTACTGTACCATAGCAGTGTGCAGCGCAGCGAGCGAATTGTTGTAATACTTTTTGCGGAAATAAGAGTCGGTCGGTGTCGTGATCAGGATCTTTGCCTTGGGGTTGTAGAAGTACAGCGTCTTGACCAGTGAGTCGAGCTTGGCTATCGTGCCCCTGGTGTCAAAAGGCAACCGCTGCGCTTCATTAGTACCCAGCGATATGATGATCAGCTGCGGATTTAGCGCCTGTGTCTGCTCTGCAAAGTAGGCGGCACGCACATATTGGAACGCCTCGGCACCATTCACACCCACTGAGTGGAATAGCACGCCACTGCTATCATTCTCCAGATTGAGGCCGTATACTGTCGTCTCGTTTTGCTGGTCAGATAGCTTCTTTACGCGCAGGGTGATATCGTTCGTATTATATGGCAGGTCAGTACGCGAGGCAAAGAAATAGTCATCCTCCAGAGAGTGGTTGAGCTTGCCTATGATCCTCCCAGCTGTGTCCAGCACGTCAAAGTCAAATGCCGAACTATCTTTCTGGTAAAACAGTGTCACTTTGCTGAAGGCATAGTCCAGCGGAGGTTGATTGAATGACCGGATGCGGAAAGAAGTATTCTCGGAAAAGGAGCGGATGGTCACACCGCCGATACCTATCGGCATGGGATCATTTACAAAGACGCAGCGCTTTGATGTGCACACCACATTGCTCGTGATGCGGTAGTTGAATGACTCATTGGTGCCAGCTACGTGCAGTGGTACCACCAGTCCCCGCCCCGCATTCCCAAAGGCCGTCTGAAAGTTGGTGCGCAGAGCAGAAGAGATAAAATCCGCCTGTATGTGCGAGTCTCCTATCTGCAAAATATTTACGCGGAGCGGCTGCGACGCACGCAGCAGGTACAGCTGCTCAAAGACCGAATCCAGTGTCTCACCATGTATGATCTCATTGCGCTCCGCATGGATAAAGGGATATTTCTGCACAGTGTATTGCACCTCTTTGCCCCTGTCAGCCGCGCCACAGGAGTGTAGCATAGGCAGCAGCAGCAGCAGGCAAGCCATGCGTAGCAGGTAGCGGGAGAGGCTCCCCGGTGTACGATATGTCAGCGTTTTAGCTTGCAACTTTGATCTGATGTACGGCTACTAATTTTTTCTTAGTCAGTTTTTTGCGACGGTCATATTTCTCTTTCTCATACAGCAGCGTACCTGCCAGCAGGTCTGCTATCCGATGCCCCCCTTTAAAGGTCAGGTGCGTATAGTCGCTATTGGCCAGTGCCGGCTTCTCATTCACCCAGCGCACCATGGTAGAGTCACCGCCCATCGCCTGAAACATATCCCAGAAGCAGATACCATTCTTAGCGGCTACCTTGCGCTGTTCACGTATCAGTAGCTTAACATTCTCCATGGTCATGTAGTCGCCGTCTACATTGGCACCGCGATCGCTGCAACCCACGAGTACGATGCTACTATTAGGAAAGGCTGCCTTCATACGCTCTACCACTCTGGTCATACTTTTGCCGTAGGCGCTATAGTCTGTTTGCTTCTCGCTCGCTACATTCAGTCCATAGGAGAGGAAGATAAGGCGGTAAGGATGTACCTCGTCAAAGCTCCGGTACATTTCTTCGCTCACATAATTCAGCGCTGTGCCCGAGTTGCCACGCATGGAGAAATTATCTACGACCACTCCATGCTTATCCTCAAAGCTGATACCATACAGGTCCATCGAGTCCGCTATAAAGCTCAGTTTTAGAGACTGGGCATTCTTGGCCAGGTTGATCACATTGACAGGCTTCTCTCCGGTCAGGCCGATAGTATCAGTCTCATTTCTGACCACAGCGCAGGCGCTTGCACATTT
>JAFDYP010000236.1 GCA_018267355.1 Bacteroidota bacterium | reverse complement strand
GTTGCGCGACTGCATGGAGAAAAATTGGTTCAACAAATAAAAAAAGGAGGATGGGTCTAAAGGATACACTATTTATGAATTGTGCAGAGGCGACAGCGGTGGTAGAGAAGAAGCGCGACGGCAAGTTGAGCTTCACGGAGAAGGTGGGCCTTTGGCTGCATACATTCTACTGCCGGCTCTGCAAGGCTTTTTTCGTCCAGTCAGCTATACTGGACAAGAGCTACCACAACCTCGCACAGCGTGTCACCGATGGGCGTCAGACCTATCCACTGGACCCTTCCCTCAAGGAAAAAATGAAAGCATCTTTACAAGAAGAAATGCAGAAATAGGATAACCAGGAAAGAATTTTTATAAATGCCATTGCCATAAGCGATGGCATTTTTTGTTTGGGTTATACTCCCTCATGCTGATGGCATATCTTCTCATCACATGTCTGACCCGCCCGCTCTGTCTCCAGTGTAGCATGATGGATGCTGATATGCTCTAGCTCGTGCCGGAGTTCATGTTTTAGCTTAGCCTCCTGCTCCGGTGTGACACTATTTTCCAGAACGAGATGCGCTGTCAGTGCATTCATGGTAGTGCTGATGGCCCACACGTGTACGTGATGCACATCTATCACACCTTTTGCCTTGCGGATCATGTGCTTCACCTCCTCTACGCGTATCGTGTCAGGCACGCCATCCAGTGAGAGGCGCAGGCTGTCTTTCAGCAGGCTCCAGGTGCTGAAGAGGATCACCACTGCCACGCCTATACTCAGGATCGTATCTACTATGTACCATTGCGTGAAGTAAATGATCACACCCCCTATCACCAGTGCCAGCGATACGACTGCATCCGCTGCCATATGGAGGTAGGCGCTTTTTACATTCAGGTCTTTATCCTTGTCTGCCATGAAGAGCAGCGCTGTGCCGCCATTGATCAGGATGCCGATGCCTGCTATCACAGAGATGGTCACCCCCGGCAGTGGCTCGGGGTGTATGAGGCGCTGCACAGCTTCATAGCAGATAGCGCCGATAGCTACGAGCAGCACGATGCTATTGAAAAGTGCCACGAGTATGGAGGTCTTGCGGTAGCCATAGGTGTACTGGTCTGATGCCTGTACCTTGGCCAGGCGGAATGCCAGAAGCGCCAGCGCCAGTGTAGCCACATCGGCCAGGTTGTGCCCCGCATCGCTCAGCAGGGATAGGGAGTGGATATACAGGCCCGCTACCGCCTCTGCTATCACAAAGGAAATATTCAACACAATACCGATCACAAAGGCACGGCTCACATGCTTGAGCTCTACCACATGGTGGTGGTCATGGTGGTCGTGACTATTTGAGTGGCCGTGTGACATCAGAATATATCATTGAGGTCGCGCACGCCTATATGGCGCTTCATGGTGAATCCTTCTGCAAATTTCACACCAAGCGGCACACCGAAATGTACTGCCCTGCTCCGCACAAAATCCAAGAACTCCTGAGAGGAAATAAAGGTCGATGCCTCCTTAGACTCAGGATTGTAAAACTGGGACTTGTATGTCATGATAGCCTGCAGTTTTTGATCGAAATAAGGGGTAATGTCTACAGCAAAAGATGGCGTGATATCGAGCGACTGTATGTAGTGGTATACCGCCTTGGGCCGCCAGGCCGCCTGCGCAGCTCCATTCAGTTCGGTCTCTACCTTAGGCAGGCCGGACAGGAAGCAGGCATCCTCTACCAGTTGCGCTGCACGGGCATGGTCCGGATGGCGGTCATGTATAGCATTGGCCAGGATGATATCAGGCTGGTACTTGCGGAGGTACTTTATCAGCGCGAGCTGGTGTGCTCTGTCATTCTGAAAAAAGCCATCTGCGAAGCCTGCATTCTCGCGTATCTCTATACCCAGCACCCGTGCCGCATCTGCCGCCTCCTGCAGGCGTAGCTCTCCGGTACCACGCGTACCCAGTTCACCATGGGTGAGGTCCAGCAGGCCTACTTTTGACCCGCGCGCTATCTGCGCCAGCAGCGTACCCGCACAGCTCAGCTCTACATCATCAGGGTGCGCACCTATGGCCAGGATATCCAGTTTCATTACTCTGTTTTATTTCGCCCGAAGATAGGGAAAAGAGGTGAGGTCGGTTTACTATACAGATAGCACAGAGGAAAACACAGAGGTCATAGCTAAGAGGAGATCATTTCTCTGAATGCTCGTTGCGCTGCTTAAGTGTGCGTTTCGCGTTTTTTGGGTTCAAACATTGTATTCCTCTGCGTCTCTTCGTCTCCGCGGCAATAACATCAAACTCCAAACTGCCTGAGGTGATGATCAAAGTGTTTATACAGCAGGTCGGACCACTGCTTTTTACTTAGCTTGCCAAACATAGGATGAGGGTGCAATTTTGACTCCTCCCGCTCAGCAAAAATATCCATCATCTTGTAGAGAAACTCCAGCTCGGTGTAGAAGTCCTTGGCTTTAGTGCCTTCCTGCTTCTGGTCCAGCTCCGGTGCGGTCTTCTCACCCTTGGGCCAGGATGGCATCAGATAGACTGCTACAGGAAACATGATCTTACTAGTATAGAAGTTAGACTTGTCTGCAGCCGGCTTCATACCGAGGGCTATCTTATGCGCGTCATTCATATGCGCCAGCATCTGGTTTACTGTCATAGTACCCCATCTCGCAGCAGTGTCCGGTGTCAGCTTTTCCAGCCGGTCTTGTATCTGCTTTTTGCCCTCAGTAGTGAGTGTATTTTTCATCCTGCGAAAGTATATAAATGTGTGAAGCTATCAGCCCCTGCATATTGATAGTGGCTGTTAAAGTCCCTCACCTTTGGAGAGGGATTTAGGGAGAGGTCCTACGCTTCCCGCGGTACCTCTATGCGGAAAGTCGTACCCTTGCCCACCTCAGAGTGCTTCACATAGATCTTGCCTTTGTGGTAGGACTCTACGATACGTTTGGTCAGAGAGAGGCCCAGCCCCCATCCGCGCCGCTTGGTACTAAAGCCCGGCTCAAAGATGGTCTTCTGATTGGCGCGCGGTATACCGCAGCCGCTATCGGTCACGTCTATGTATACCCACTTGCTATCACCTGTAGCTACGGTGGTGATGCTGCCTGCCCCCTGCATCGCATCCAGCGCATTTTTGTACAGGTTCTCCAGCACCCAGTCAAAGAGTTGCTTATTGATGGCAAAGGTCAGGTCATCACGGTCTACCTCCAGTGTGAAGGTCACATCCTTTGAAGAGCGCCTGCGCATATAGTCTACATTGCGCTGGAGGGTGTCTTTCACATTCTCAGCTTTCAGCTGAGGCACCGAGCCTATCTTGGAGAAGCGGTCCGCTACCAATGTGAGGCGCTCTACATCATGCTCCATTTCGGCCAGTGCATTGTTCTCGTTCAGGTTTGGTTCGGTTTCTTTCAGGTATTCTATCCAGGCGCCGAGAGACGAGATAGGTGTACCGAGCTGATGCGCGGTTTCCTTTGCCATGCCCACCCACACCATATTCTGCTCGGCATGGCGCGAGCTGCTAAATGCGAAATAGGAGAACACGAGAAACAAACTGAATACACCCAGCTGGATATATGGGAAGACGCGTAGCTGCTTCAGCACAGCAGAGTCATCATAGTAGATGAACTTCTTGCCACCATCACCGAGGTCTACCTCTATCGGGTCATGCCGCAGGCTCATGTCTGCCACCAGCTCTTTCACGCGCTCCGGCTTTTTGATCTCCGCAGAGTCTATATTGCCAAAGGCTTTGACAGTGCCGGCGGGGTCTGTCATGATCACAGGCGCAGAGGCGGTATTGATCACTACCTCTGTGATAAAGGAGGCGAGGATGTCATTGAGTGTTTTCTTCAGGTCGCGAAAGAGGTTAGAGTCCTTGTAGTAGATATAGTTCTTCTTGGGCCCAAATGCCACGATGATAGGAGGGTAGGTGTGGAAGACATCAAACTGCCTGTCACTGATATTGAGTTTCGATTTCTCTCCCTCTATTTCAAAGTTGCGGTACATGAGCAGCTTGCCGTCTTCGTCTGTGAGGGCTACTGGTATGTCCGTATTACCGGTGATGATCTGCGTGAGAAACGCCAGCTCTTCGCCATCCTCTATCGTGGGGTCAGACAGGCGCTTGGTAGCCTGAGACCATACGTCAGCCTTCTTGCGCTCGTCTGTAGCCAGCCGCTCAAAGAGGTCTTTGGTGTAGCGCACCAGCTTGGCGCGGCTAGTGATGGCCGAGGCCCAGAGCTGCGCTTTGCGCTTTTCCTCCTTGGCCATTTTATTGGTGAGGTAGTTGGTATAGATGGTAGTAAAAAGCCCGATGCCCACTGCTATCAGCAGCAAGATCAGTTTGAGACTGGATCGTCTTTGATAAATATCCATACGTGACACAAACGCCCTTACTGCAAAACTATTGCCACGGGGCTATGGAGTGGGAAGTTAAAGATTTTAAACAAGCTCATCATGCTCCGGTCATAAACCCCAAATAGCGACGCCCCCACTATGGAGGGCGTCAACATTGATATGAAGAGAGTTGATGGATTACTTTACTACCTGCATCTTCACTGTATAGCGACTGGCGGTGGACTGCACCAGTACAAAGTACAGCGCAGGGCTCAGATCTGCGTCGGCTATCTCAGTGTGGGCAGCCGTGATATCACGGCGGTATACTTCCTTGCCATAGATATCATAGATCGCGAGGGTAGTGCCGGTGTAGTCCTGCATATCCACTGCAAAACTGCCATGATTAGGTACTGGGTAGAGGCGGATATTATTCATCACATCTACATCCTGTATCCCTACGCCGGTCACACTGTATGCGGCCGAAGGTGTGAAACAGCCGTCTGCATCTGATACTACGACTACATAGTTGCCATTGGCGCTGGCCAGCACAGACTGCATGGTGTCTGCCGGCATAGGAGTATTATTAAACACCCACAGATAGTGTGCAGCAGGAGTAGAGGTGAGTGTAGAGCCTGACTGAGTGATGGTCGGTACAGCCGGTGAGCTCACAGATACGACTACACCACCCGCGAGTGCTGCACTGCAGCCCAGGCTGCTGGTAGCGGTCACGCTGTAGCCGGCAGACTGGCTGGCATAGGTGGTCGCGCCTGTCGCACCGTTGCTCCAGGTATAGGTGCTGCCGCCGCTCGCAGTGAGCAGTACGGAGTCTCCTGCGCATATGTGCACATTGCCGGATGGCGTGATGCTCGGAGATGGCATAGCACCTACTGTCATAGTGATACCATTGCTGGTCACGTGCTGCTGTGTAGCACAGCCCAGAGAGGAGGTCAGCACGCAGGTCACTACAGAGCCATCGGCCAGTGTAGTACTGCTAAAGGAATTGCTGTTAGTGCCGCCCGGTGTGCTGCCCACCAGCCACTGATAGGATGGAGAGGCGCCACCGCCTGTGCTCACAGCGGTAAAGGCCGCGGTGCTGCCCGCGCAGACCGTGTCATGCGCCGTACTGATGGAGATGGTAGGTGTCACAGCACCACTCACAGTGATGGTGAAAGCAGAAGAAGCTACTGAGGTAGGTGATACGCAGCTGGCATTGGATGTCAGCGTACACACCACAGATGAATTGGCAGAAACAGATGGTATCACCAGCGTAGGGCTATTGGTGCCCGCGGCACCGCTATTGACTGTCCAGCTATAGCTCGGGTTGGTGCCGCCGTTGGTGATCGTAGCGCGGATCGTGTCAGGGCTGCCTGTACACACGGTACCGGTACCACTGAGTGTGATAGTAGGTGCTACTGAGGCGCTCACGGTGACCACGATAGTGCGCGAGGTAGAGGTAGACGGAGATACGCAGGTGCCTGATGGGGTCATCACACAGGTGATATTGTGTGTGCCTGCTGTGAGTGATGAGGTAGTGAGTGTAGCGCCCGTGCCGATATTGGTGGTGCCATCTTTCCACTGATAGGCAGGTGTCGTGCCGCCATTGTGCGGTGTAGCTGTAAATGTGACAGACGTACCTGCGCATACACCGGTAGCCGTAGCCGACACACTGACGGAGTCAATAGCCGGCGTACTCACGGTCACAGTGATCGCATTAGACGTAGAGGTGGCAGGAGATACGCAGGGGCCGGATGGTGTCATCACACAGGTGATCGTGTGGGTACCTGCGGTCAGGGAGGTGGTGGTCAGGGTAGCACCGGTGCCGATATTGGTAGTGCCGTCTTTCCACTGATACGTAGGGGCTGTGCCACCATTATATGGTGTAGCGGTGAAGGTCACTGAGTTACCTGCACAGAAGCTGGTAGCAGTAGCTGAAATATGTACAGAGTCTACCGCAGGGGCATTTACCACGAGGCTGATCGCGTTGGACGTGGCAGGGTTGCCGGTCACACCGCTGAGATTGGAGGTCATCACGCAGGTGATAGAGTGCGTGCCTGCACTGAGAGATGAGGTGGTCAGTGTAGCGCCGGTGCCTATGACGGTAGCGCCATCCAGCCACTGATAGGTAGGAGCCGTACCACCATTGGTAGGTGTAGCGGTGAAAGTCACTGAGGTACCCTGGCAGGTAGGGTTGGTTCCTGAGGTCTCGGATATAGAG
>JAFDYP010000235.1 GCA_018267355.1 Bacteroidota bacterium | reverse complement strand
TTATGGTTGTTGATTTATGGTTGTCGCAAACATAATGTGTGAGACGAGAGACAATACAATAACCTTACATGCCTTTACGCAAGTGCTGCGCCTTCGGTGCTGGCTTTATATTTATCGATATGGGCGTGCATGACTTTAAACCACAGTGGCGGAAAGAGCGCCAGCACCATCATGCCCGGATAGCCGGTGGGCATCTGCGGGCTCTGGTCAAAATGGCGGAGCACCTGGTATTTGCGCGAGGCCATATAGTGGTGGTCAGAGTGGCGCGTCAGCTCAAAGAGCATGAGGCGGCCTACGGGGTGGTTTGAGTTCCAGGAGTGGACCGGCATTACTTTCTCGTAATACTCTCCGTCTATCTTTTTGCGGCGCAGGCCGTAGTGCTCGATATAGTTGACCGTCTCCAGCAGCAGAAATCCGATAGTAGAGGATACGATGAATGCCAGCATCACCTTCCAGCCAAAGCCGATAGCTATGACCGCCAGTAGTGCGATCTGGACCAGCTGATAGACCAGCATTTCATTTCTGAAAGAATACCACGGTGTGTTGGTCTTGGCCAGGCGGTCGCGCTCCAGGTGCCAGGCGCTGACCCAGCCATCTGTGACTGAGCGAAACCAGAAGGCATAGATCATCTCCCCCCTGCGGGATGAGGCCGGGTCTTCATCAGTAGATACATTTTTGTGGTGGCCACGGTTATGCTCTATGAAGAAGTGCATGTAGAGCGAAGAGAGCAGCAGGAGCTTTGACATGAGCTGCTCGTACCAGGTGCTGCGGTGGCCGAGTTCGTGGGCTACATTGATGCCGAAGACACCACAAGAGATACCAAAGGCGAGGATCATACCACCGCGCTCCCACATGGGCAGGGCCTCATTGCCTACACGCGTGAGGAAGATCCACATCATGATATACTGTACGGGCAGGATGAGCCAGACGAGGATGTCAAACTTGGGATCCTTTTTGGCTACCTCCTCTTCGGCCTTGGTATAGTTCTCCTCCGAGCCCTGCATGAATAGCTCCAGCCCCGGTATCAGCACAAAGGCATAGACGGGTGCAAAGAATACCCAGATACCACCGGCAGTAATGGAGATGAGGATGACCACCACGCTGATAAAAGCTGACATGTATTTCAAGAACTTGAGATTCATACTATTGCTTTTGTCCAAAGTTAATACGATTGTGTTAGTTGCAAATAATTTTTTGAACGCTTTCACTGAATCAATTTCTTGTTTTCAAGGGTCACCTTTTGCTGATCCTATTGCCGGTGATGGCGCGCTGCCGGGCACAGCGGAATCGATCTATGCTTTCGTCGCGGCGGGCGCGGTGCTTGGTAGCACGGCCATGTACCCTACGCCGCCAGCGGTCAAAGCTACTGCGGCGCAGCCGGCTGCGCATGAGCGCTATCACCTCACTTTCACTCAGGCCAAACTGTACCTCTATAGCATCAAAGGGAGTGCGGTCTTCCCAGGCCATTTCAATTATCCGGTCTGCATCTTCCGGCGATAGGATTGCGTTTTCCTTCACATAGCTAAAAACAGATAAGGCCAGAGATTGTTTGTAGAGCACTCCTATCTATCCAGGTCCATTTTATGGTGCAATGTTTCGGGATGCCATCCGTCTAAAAGAATGCAGGCAAGGGTATAAATATTCAGTATAGCATTTGCCGTTTACTTTTTCACTTTCCTTATTACCTTCATACTATGTCAGATAAACTCACACTCGTGATAGGCGCCTCTACCCAGCCAGACCGCTATGCCAATAAAGCCATCCGCATGCTACGATCTCATGGGCACTCCGTGGTAGGCGTAGGCCGCGACCAGGGCACTGTAGTAGATGTGCCCATACAGGCCGAGGCTCCCGCAGACCTGCACCCCGATACCGTGACACTCTATATCAATCCGCGTATACAGAAAGACTACTATGACAAGGTGCTGGCGCTGAAACCTAACCGGGTGATCTTTAACCCCGGCACGGAGAATCCCGAGTTTGAGGCGCTGCTGCAAAAGAATGGCATCGAGCCTGTAGAGGCCTGTACACTCGTGCTGCTATCTACCAATCAATACTAAATCATATCAACCCACAAAACATGAAGAATACAGAAGGCATGCTCCAGCCCGGAGCGCTCAAAGACAAGAATATCATCGTGACCGGAGGGGGCACAGGCCTGGGCAAGGCGATGACGCGCTACTTCCTCCAGCTCGGTGCGCGCGTGGTGATCACCAGCCGTAAGCTGGATGTGCTGGAAGGTACCGCCAAAGAACTGGAGGCTGAGACCGGCGGCAAATGTGTAGCGCTGCACTGCGATGTGAAGAGCTATGATGAGGTGGAAGCAATGGTCAATAAAGCTATTGAAGCGTTGGGCAGCGTAGATATACTGGTCAACAATGCTGCGGGCAACTTCATCTCTCCTACTGAGCGCCTGTCTGCTAATGCTTTCAAGTCTATCATAGACATCGTGCTGAACGGCTCTATCAACTGTACACTGGCGCTGGGCAAGATCTGGATCGCGCAGAAGCAGACTGATAAAGTGGTGCTGAATATGTCTACTACCTACTCGTGGACCGGTTCCGGCTTTGTAGTGCCATCTGCTACTGCTAAGGCAGGTGTACTGGCTATGACACGCTCTCTGGCAGTAGAGTGGGCCAGGTATGGCATCCGTATGAATGCCATCGCTCCGGGGCCATTTCCTACCAAGGGCGCGTGGGACAGGCTGGCTCCCGGCGACTTCAAGGAGCGCTTTGACCTGATCAAGCGTGTGCCGCTGCGCCGCGCAGGCGAGCATCAGGAGCTGGCCAACCTAGCCGCATATCTTGTATCAGACTACTCTGCCTATATCAATGGCGAGGTGGTGACGATAGATGGTGGTGAGTGGCTGCAGGGTGCCGGCGAGTTCAGTATGTTCGAGGTCGTAAAGCCCGAGGAGTGGGACTTTATAGAGTCTATGACGCGGAGAGCTAAGAGCGAGTAAATACTGTTTTTTAACCGCAAAAGCGCGGAAACGCAAAAGATACTAATGCTTTGGCTGCTGGTGCCTTTGGGGCTGATCTATGTTAGTGCTCGGCAACAAAAGTGGGCACATTAGTACATTCGGGATTAGCACACTATCTTGCGCAGCTAATGACATTCCAAGATTTCAACCTTACTCCAGACCTCGTAGAGGGACTCTCTGCGATGGGCTATACCAAGCCGACTCCGATACAGGAGCAATCTATACCGGTCATCCTGCATGACCGCGACCTGATAGCCTGCGCCCAGACGGGCACCGGCAAGACAGCCGCTTACCTCCTGCCCATCCTGCATAAGATAGTCAATAGCGACCATCGCCACCTCAATACACTGGTCATAGCACCTACGCGGGAGCTGGCACTACAGATAGACCAGCAGATAGAGGCGCTGGGGTACTTTATCAATGTGAGCTCGATCACCGTGTATGGTGGTGGCAGCGGCATAGTATGGGAGCAGCAGAAGCGTGCCATGCAGCTGGGCACCGATATAGTGATAGCCACACCGGGCCGCCTGCTCTCTATGCTGAACGTGGGTGACATCAACTTCAAGCACCTGGAGCACCTCGTACTGGATGAGGCTGACCGCATGCTGGACATGGGCTTCTATGATGATATCGTACGCATCATCAGCTACCTGCCCGAGGACAGGCAGACGATCCTTTTCTCCGCTACTATGCCGCCTAAGATCAGAACCCTGGCCAACCAGATCCTGAAG
>JAFDYP010000234.1 GCA_018267355.1 Bacteroidota bacterium | reverse complement strand
CGGGAGATGCCGCCGAGCGCTGCGCTGTGGCGTTTGATCTTCTCCGCTACTTCTTCGGGGCTTCCTATGAGGTAGGCGCCGAGCGGGCCATTCTGTGCATCAAAGCGCTGGCGGGTCATAGGAGGCCAGCCGCGCTCTTTGGCCACGCCGGTAGACATGGCCACGGCAAACTGCGGATAGAACGTATCAATAGCCTCCTGCGTGGTCTCAGCGAGGAAACCCATAGAGTGCAGGCCTACGGTCAGCTTCTCCTCCGGGTGGCCGGCTCTCCTGCCGGCCTCGCGGTAGAGGTCTACGAGTGGTGCGAAGCGATGTGTCTCACCACCTATGATAGCCACCATGAGTGGCAAACCCAATACACCCGCGCGCACGAATGACTCAGGCGTACCACCCACCCCGAGCCAGATAGGCAAAGGATTTTGCAGCGGACGCGGATAGATGGGCTGGTTATTCAGCGCCGGTCGGAAGCGACCCTGCCATGTCACTGTTTCATTGTCGCGTATCTTGAGGAGCAGGTCTAGTTTCTCTGCAAAGAGGTCATCGTAGTCTTCGAGCTTCAGGCCAAACAAAGGATATGCTTCGATAAAGGAACCACGGCCTACGACCATCTCTGCACGGCCCTGTGACACGAGATCGAGTGTGGCAAAATTCTGGAAGGCACGCACGGGGTCGACTGCGCTCAGGACAGTCACTGCACTGGTCAGACGGATACGCTTCGTACGGCCTGCGGCGGCAGCGAGGATGACGTGCGGCGCTGCATCGAGAAACTCCCTGCGGTGATGCTCGCCGATGCCAAATACATCCAGCCCCGCCTCATCTGCCAGTGCGATGCGGTCGAGCAGCTCTGACATGGCATCCTTGCTGCTGTATGTATCTGCGCCCTGTGTGGTAAACCGCGCTACGAAGCTATCTACTCCTACCTCCATCTAATCTGTTTTATGGTAGCAAAGATACGGCCTTTCTCATCGGTGGAATAGTATACTAAGGGATAGCATGTACAAGCACCACGCCCATCACATGTGACAGCCAATCCGTCAAGGCTGTATCACTCAGCCTGCATACTGCATCTGCCAGTACTTGTCATTGGCTTCTGTCACGATGAAGCCTAACTTTTCATAAAGTGACTTTGCGCGCTCGTTGCTTTTGAGGGTTTTGAGTATGAGCGCTTTCCCGCGATAGCGGGAGATAAAATCAGAGACGATCCATGTGCCTATGCCGCCACCCTGATGCGCATCTGTGAGATACAGTGGCCCCAGCTCTACAGACTGCTCACGCTCTATCCAGCCCAGCACACCACATTGCACCTCACCCTTATAAATGATATGAATATTGCGCGTATCAAAATCATGGTCAGCAAAGCGGTCTTGTAGCGCCTCATCCCACCCGAAGATAGCCTCTATCACCCGGCGGTAGCTGCCGTGATGTACCCGGCGGAAAAACTCCCGGTCTGCTTCTGTTGCCTTTTGCCAGCTGATATTCGTCACAGGATGTTGGTGGGTTTTTTATTTAAATTTACTGAATAAAGAACGGATCGCCCCTGCGATCATAATACGAATATATGCCACATTTCATCAGCAGAGGACAGGTGCCGCACAAAAGGCATACACAGTTTAAAAAGCCGGGCGGAGGACTCTACTCCGAGCAGCTCGTGAGCACGGAGGGCTTCTCCAATCTATACTCGCTCATCTATCATACCTACCCGCCTACAGCAGTGACCAAGGTAGACTTCCCGGTCAATGTAGCGCCAAAGATCGCAGCAGAAAAGAACCTGCAAAACCGCTGCTACAAGGGGTTTAAAGTACGGCCGGAGGAGGACTATCTCAAGTCGCGCCGGTATGTGCTGGTCAATAAGGATGTCTACATAGCACTGGCAGCGCCGCAGCACTCCATGCAAAATTACTTTTACAAAAACTCCGGTGCAGATGAGGTGATCTTTGTGCATGAAGGCACGGGCAGGATGAAGAGTATTTTTGGTGAGCTGAAGTTTGGCTATGGCGACTATATCGTGATACCGCGTGGTACGATCTACCAGATGGAGTTTGATACGCCGGACAACAGGCTTTTTATCGTGGAGTCATTCTCCCCGGTCACCTATCCCAAGCGCTACCGCAATGATTTTGGCCAGTTGCTGGAGCACTCGCCTTTTTGCGAGCGTGATATCCGCACACCTGAGAACCTGGAGACGCACGATGAAAAGGGAGACTTCGTAGTGCATATCAAAAAGGAAGATATGCTCTATCCCTATCACTATGCCCATCACCCTTTTGATGCCATAGGGTGGGACGGCTGCCACTATCCTTTCATTTTCTCTATCCATGACTTTGAGCCCATCACAGGCCGCGTACACCAGCCACCTCCGGTGCACCAGACCTTTGAGGCGCGCAACTTTGTGATCTGCAGCTTCGTGCCGCGCCTGTATGACTATCATCCCGAGGCTATACCGGCGCCATATTTCCATAGCAATGTGGATAGCGATGAGGTGCTCTACTATGTAGATGGCGACTTTATGAGCCGCAAGCATGTAGAGCGGGGCATGATCACCCTGCACCCTATCGGTATCCCCCACGGACCGCATCCTGGTGCCGTAGAGAAGAGCATAGGCAAAAAGGAGACAGGGGAGCTGGCCGTGATGGTAGATACCTTTCACCCGCTACTGATCTGCAAGGATGCCCTGGAGATAGAGGACCCCACCTACTACATGAGCTGGGTGGAGTAGTAGAGTGCCATCTCCCGCATCTGGCTCCGGCCGCTATAGAGGCAGGTACAGCTGGCTGTGTCTATGCTGCTGCATGGCACCTGATCCCTGGCGCTCTACCACACGATAGGCCATTGGCTCAAGGTGCCGGAAAACATCCAGCAGGGTCAGGCTG
>JAFDYP010000233.1 GCA_018267355.1 Bacteroidota bacterium | reverse complement strand
CCACTGGTCCAGGTCTGGCTGGTAGCAGCTACCGTCGTGCCGGAGACGCATGCCTGGCCGGAGACGGGTAGGGATATAGGCTGCGCATTGGTACAGTCGTCATTGGCCGGCTGAGCCAGTGCGCACAATGGTAAAAAAAGTAATAGCAAAAGCCAATAAGAGAATAGCCTTTTAATCATGCGTTTCAGGGTGTGGCATCTAAGCCGTATGGTGATCGGGTCGGTTAATATACTTGTAAAAAGATAAATCTATGCTCATGTCTGATGCACTATGCACACTACATCCACAATGCGTCATAATAGAAAGTCGTATCCTACCAGGCTAGGGTTGCAAAGGTATGCATAGCAGACTGTCTCTTTATGAACAAGTAGATGTGATCTAAAGATAACTATGAGATGGACAAGGAGAAGAGATAGCAGTGGTATCCGTATAGATATATTTTATTTACATACTATAAGTATGTAAATTGATGATAAGAAGACAGTGTGACGGCCTATCACCCCTTGATGGTGAGTATAGTGCCCGACTGGGTCACGGTATACGTAGGAAGGTTGGACGGTGGCGGACCGCTCAGGCGGGTGCCATCACTGCTGAACCTGCCGCCATGACAGCCACAGTCAAAGCCGCTGCCGGTATAGCTTACGATACATCCCTCATGCGTGCATACCATAGAGATGGCCTTATAGCCTGATCCGGTATTGATCACAAAGACGTTATTGCTGATCACGTAGCCGCCCGTATTAGCCAGCGCAGCATTGGAAGAGGAGCTCAGGTCCAGGGTAAAATCAACAGGTGTAGGGCTATATTTCTGACAGCTCTGGAGCGAGAGAGCCGCACCGATACCACATAGCGCACAGGCTGTGACTACAAATTCTTTTCTATCCATTTTGATGATTTTTTACAATGACCCTCATAAGACATTGTCAATACGGAAGTTAATGCAATGTTTAAACAAGGAACGTTAAAAGTCAACCGTTGAAACGATTTAACTTTCGTCGATCAACTGTGGCTCAGGCAGTTCTATTTTTAGGGTGAGGAAAGTCATATTGTACGTCATTGCTGTGCGCTGTTTATTCGGCTGGCTGCATGAAGGCTATACTTTTATCCTCACTGACATAGAGATGCAGCGTGGTGGCAGAGTCATGTATTGACAGCAGAAAAGTTTTGCAGCCCCGCGGTGAGATGGTTACTTTAGCTGCCTCATGATGAAAACACTTCTTTACATATTTTGCTCGCTGCCGCTTCTGCTTTCTGCGCAGCAGTCCATACCGCCCGATACTGCTATCCTCCGCGATCAGCTCTCAGCAGTAGCACACTTTGATACCGGCAAGGCACTCGTGGCGCGGGGTCTTTTACGCGAAGCGGGACTGCATTTCAACACTGCTATCTATCTGGATAAAACCAATGCGCAATACTACAATGCCCGTGGCAATGTGAAATCTGACATAGAACAATATGAAGATGCCCTGCACGACTATGACAAGGCTATAGCGATGGATCCTGTACTGATCAAAGCGTATTACAACCGAGGCACCTGCAGGTATTATCTGGAGGACTACAAGGGTGCTATCTCAGACTATACACTACTGCTACAGTCGGATCCCAAAGACGCTGAAGTCTGGCACAACAGGGCCTGTGCGTGGATGGACTCAGGGGAATACAAAAAGGCATTAAAGGATTTCGACAGAGCAATAGAATTAAATCCATTATATCTACGTGCATATAGTAATAGGGGGGAAGCCCACACATATAATGGCGATGACCTGAAGGCCACGCTGGATTACAATAAAGCGATGTCTCTCGCTCCTGACAGCGCATACAGCTATCTCTCCAGAGGCTGGAGCAGGGCCTACAATAAGCGATTTGCCGCAGCACGGAAAGACTATGATAAGGCGCTGGAGATAGACCCCCAATATGCTCATGGCTATTACCTCCGTGCGTTGGTAGAGCAGGCGCTGGATGATATAAAGGCTGCCTGTGCGGACCTGTACAAAGCACTAGCGCTGGGAGATAAAGGCGCAGCTGAAAAGATCAGCCTCTATTGCAAATAGAACTCAGGGCTGTATACCGTCTGTGATAGGCGGAGGAAACATATTATCTCTCGTAGGCGGTGCAGGAGGGTCTTTAGGTATCTCTGGTGCCGGTTTAGCAGGTACTACATCAGGATTTTCTATTTCCGGTTTATCAGGTATCTGTATCTCCGGTTTCTTCTCTTCGTTTGGTTTCTCCGGCGGATTCTTCTCGTTTTTCTTATCGTCACTCATGGCTATGTGTTTTTCTATATTTGGCGCAAAAGCCGTGCTGGATTGAGTGGGGCGATAGTTGCGCTACGAAGGCACAGATGCTTAGTTTGAAACTCTACATGCAGCATCTGATGGCGCTCTGGCATCACTATGATCATATACCGCATAAAAAAAGCGGGACCGAAGCCCCGCTCTTTCTATATGTCTTGAATCTTGATTCTTGACTCTTGTATCTAAGCGATTATGCCTTCTCTTCCTTAGGCAGGAGAACCTTGCGGCTCAGCTTGAACTTGCCGGTCTTCTGGTCTACGTCGAGGAGTTTTACCTTGATCACTTCGCCTTCTTTCAGGATGCCGTCCATGGTCTCGAGGCGCTTGTGAGAGATCTCGGAGATATGGAGCAGGCCTTGCTTGCCCGGCATGAACTCTACGAATGCACCGTATGGCATGATAGACTTCACAGTCGCTTCGTACACTTCACCTACCTCAGGTGTCGCTACGATACCCTTGATGATGCGCAGGGCAGCATTCACAGAGTCAGCGTTAGGACCGAATACCTCTACGCGGCCACGGCCATCAGCTTCCTCAGAGATCGTGATCGTAGTGCCAGTGGTCTTCTGCATCTCCTGGATGATCTTGCCACCAGGTCCGATGATCGCGCCGATGTACTCATTGGCTACGAACATCACTTCGATCTTAGGTGCGTGTGGCTTGTAGTCAGCGTTTGGCTGTGGCATGGTCTCTACCAGCTTGCTCAGGATGTGCAGGCGGCCTTCCTTCGCTTGCTCGAGGGCTTGCGTCAGGAGCTCCTTAGAGAGGCCGTCTATCTTGATATCCATCTGGCAGGCAGTGATACCCTTGGCAGTACCGCATACCTTAAAGTCCATATCACCCAGGTGGTCCTCATCACCGAGGATGTCAGACAGGATAGCGTGCTTGCCGCCATTGTCTGTCACGAGGCCCATAGCGATACCTGATACAGGGGCAGCTATCTTGACACCTGCATCCATCAGGGCCAGTGTACCTGCGCACACGGTAGCCATAGAGGAGGAGCCGTTAGACTCGAGGATATCAGATACTACCCGCACTACATATGGTATATCTGTAGGCATTACCTTCTGCAGCGCACGGAATGCGAGATTGCCGTGGCCTGTCTCGCGGCGGCTGGTACCACGCGGGGTACGTGCCTCACCTGTAGAGAAAGGAGGGAAGTTGTAATGCAGCATGAATTTCTTCTCTTCATTGATGATCACACCGTCTACTGTCTGGGCATCGAGAGAGGTACCGAGGGTCACTGTTGTGAGAGACTGGGTCTCACCGCGGGTGAAGATAGCCGAGCCATGAGGGCTAGGCAGGTAGCCTACCTCGCACCAGATAGGGCGGATCTCGTTCATCTTGCGGCCATCGAGGCGCACCGTCTTATTGAGCATGGTCCAGCGTACAGCTTCCTTCTCCTCGTGGTGGAAATACTGGCCGATCAGGAATGCCTTCTCCTTCAGCTCCTCAGGTGTGAGGGTAGCCTCAAACTCAGCCTGTACAGCGTCAAACAGCTCCTTGCGCTGATGCTTGTCAGCGAGGCCCTTTGATGCGATCTCTACATACTTGTCATATGCGTGAGCGTGGATCTTAGCGCGCAGTTCTTCATCATGTGTCTCGTGAGAGTAGGTACGCTTGGTAGCAGTACCGGCCTCAGCCTGCAGCTCGAGGATCACAGCCACTTGCTTCTTCAGCATCTCATGAGCAAATGCGATAGCCTCTACCATTTCAGCCTCGCTCACTTCTGCCATCTCACCCTCTACCATCACGATAGACTTCTCAGTGGCAGCTACGATCATATCGAGCGTTGTGTTAGGGCCTTCTACATCAGACTTGCTGGGGTTGATCACCAGCTGGCCGTTGATCTTTGCCACGCGGCACTCAGAGATAGGGCCGTTGAAAGGTATGGTAGATACCGCCAGGGCAGACGATGCCGCGAGGCATGCCAATGCATCAGGCAGTTCATTGCTATCGGCAGATATGAGGGTCAGGTGTACCACTACATTGGCATGGTAGTCATCCGGGAAGAGGGGGCGCAGGGCGCGGTCTACCAGGCGGCTGGTCAGGATCTCATTCTCACTAGGGCGGGCCTCACGCTTGAAGAAGCCACCCGGAAACTTGCCGGCTGCGGCAAACTTCTCCTGGTACTCTACGGTGAGCGGCATGAAGTCTACGCCTTCTTTGGCGTTGATATCAGCGCAGGCAGTAGCGAGGAGCATGGTATTGCCATACTTTACCACTACGGAGCCGTCGGCTTGCTTGGCCAGGCGGCCTGTCTCGATCTCCACTATGCGGCCGCCGCCGAGGTCGATCGTCTTTTTGATTACTTTCATCTTTGTTTTTGTT
>JAFDYP010000232.1 GCA_018267355.1 Bacteroidota bacterium | reverse complement strand
CGGGCTATGTGACCATCCCTGCCGGGAAAGTAAAAGGCAAGGAGATCCCAAAGTTCTACATGTCTGCCACAGAGGTGACCAATGCGCAGTACCGCGAGTTTCTGGAGGCGCTAAGGGCTGCCGGTGATACCGCGCGGCTCCGGGCAGCCTGGCCTGATAGCACCCAGTGGAACTCCCCGATACCCAATCCGGTATGGGCGGAGTATTATTTTCATAAGAAAGCTTACGATAACTATCCAGTGGTATGTGTTTCTAAAAGAGGCGCTTATCTCTACTGTGAGTGGCTGGCCGGTAAGGTCAAAAAGGCCGGTCGCAATCTGCACGTGAGCCTGCCTACCGAGGCCCAGTGGGAGTACGCTGCCCGTGGCGGGGACTCAGCAGCTATCTATCCTTGGAAAGGAACCTCTACCAAACTAACTTCCGGCAAATGGAAGGGGACCTACTTAGCTAACTACAGGAGGGTAGGCGATCCTGATAGCCCTCCCGTAGATACCACAAAATTTAATGACAAGGCGGATATTACTGCACCTGCGGAATCTTATTTACCGAATGGTTACGGGCTGTATAACGTGGCTGGTAATGTGGCTGAAATGATCTCGGACCATGACTATACCAAAGGTGGTAGCTACTGGAGTGGCAGGGAGCAGGTTCAGATCAGCGCACATGAGGATTTCAATCCGGCTACAGGTGCCAGTACCGTGGGCTTCCGGCCTATTATCTGGTGACCGAAGGGTTTTCTATAGCGGCATAGCTTTTGCCGCAGGCAAGACGTAAAACTAAGATGCTATGAGCAGAGGATTCACCAGAGAGTATGAGGACCAGTGGCTGCATGAGATCCCACCCACTATGTCTGCCCTGATCCAGTACCTGACCCGAGAGAATAACGGTATACCCGTATATGAGCGCCGCACTTATACCGACCCTACTAGCGGCCGCGAGGTTCATGAGATGAGTAATAGCCTCAGCTATGCGGTGGATGAGAAGAATCAATGGTACATGCTGGAATAGAAACAAAGATGCTCAAATACCTGATAGGCTTGTTTTTTCTCATACCTCATCTTGCAATAGCCCAGTTGTATGGCCACTACGTAGATTTTAGTGAATCTGGACAGCACGAGTATTACACATTTTATGGCAGAGATAGTGTACTGTGGGTGAAAGGCGGCCATATGACCCGAAGATTTGCCGAAGGCAGGTACCAGATCGATGATAGTATTCTCACGATTCGCTTCGCAGGTGCTGACCGTAAATTTCACAACTCAATAGATACCTCAGTCACCGGCTCTCAGGATAGCATTACGATACAGATAGAAACTTTGGACGAGCAGACTGGTGAGCCGTACCCCTATGCCTCTTGTTTTCTGCTGCATACTTTTGTGGGTATGAATACTGATGTACAGGGTCATGGTACGATCGTGGTACCTTGATCCCGGACCTATGATGCTCTGATAGTAAACTATGAAAAGACGGCGAGTGTCAATCTGGATAGGAATTATACCATCAAACTATATATAGGCAAAAGACCAGACATCAGCTTAGCGCCACATGGCGGCGTCTATCAATATGTATTGCGGCTCGCTCATGACAAGACGATAATATTTCTGAAGGATGTGACTGGCGGTCTTTCAAGACCTATCACCTTATCTACGGAAACGGTGAAGGCAATGTGATAAGGGACTAATAGCATGACCGGCACCGTTCGTTCGTTCAATGTCTCTAGCAGCAGTTAACTAAAAAACGCTTTGTTTTCTATCTTTCTACTATATGAAGGCACATCTTTTCTTTATCTCAGCGCTATCGTTCTACATACTGTGTCCTCTGTGGACCAAGGCTCAGACAAGTGTACAAACGACAGAGATAACGTCTGGAATCAATGATGACGACTCCTGGTGGTATAATTGGTCTCAGCAGCAATATACTAAGATCGGAATACCTGACCTCACGAAAACTACAGATACGTTTCATTTCCGGTTTGCTACCGAGACGCGGGTCGTAGATGTATATACTCAGGACTTTAAGGTCTTTTGTGGCTCGATGGCATACTGTACTACCAGTACGGGTCAGACGCCCGGCTATGCAGGCAGGTCAAAGCCTGAATTTTTCGGCAAAAAGTATGTATTGGATACCGCTATCTGCCGCCGGGTCTACGACCTCTTTGCCTGCCTTGGTATCTTTCATATCCCACCGCAAAGCAATATTAAAGGCTGGCAAAGAGGATTAGATGGCAATACCTATGTGATAGAGTGCGCAGGTGCTCCTGGCCATAGCTATCGCACATACTGGACCCCATCTGCCTTCAAAGATTCAATCAGCGAAGCGGCCATGATAGATAGTGCTGCTACGGGAGTAGATTATATCCTCAGTACGCAGGAGTCGTTTGGTACCTTCATTGATGGCCTGCCTCCAGGCTGCTATAGTGCGGGCGGTTATAGTATTACCTGTCGGCGGCCCAGTTTTTTGATAGAAGAAAACGGCTGGTAGATCAGCGTTTGTTCGTTCAATGTCTCTGAGCATTAAACAGCACTATTGCATGTTTTTAAAAAAAATCGCGGTCAGGATCACCCGCCGCGATAGCAAAAGGAATAAATCAAGACTTCTATCTCCTGATGACCAGGTCGGTGAATGAGCCGGATGTGATAGAGTGAGTAGTAGGTGTCTGCGTCTGACCGGATGGCGTATTAGCCTCAAAGCTGAAAGTACCTGATACCAGGTTGGCCGCAGTGTCTATCCTGGTGATGGTCACGGTGCCGCTGTGGGTGGCATCAGTAGTATAGTGCAGCTGTGCGCTGGCAGTACCGGCATAGTAATCAAACGAGGCCGAACCAGCCTGTGTAGTATAGGTGCTACCGGCTACTGGGAGCTGCGTGATACGCATGTCAATCTCCCAGGTGGCGTCGGTATTAGCATCTCCGTTATTTCCGGAGAGGTTCATATAATAGCCCCCTGTAGAGGTAGAGTTGGCCACTAGCTGTGCAAAGGAGCCATTGTAAGACGTACCG
Source organism: Bacteroidota bacterium (assembly GCA_018267355.1). GTDB lineage: Bacteria > Bacteroidota > Bacteroidia > Chitinophagales > LD1 > UBA1941. The sequence continues at coordinate 3,141 of JAFDYP010000232.1, read as the reverse complement.
CTAAAGATGCTCGAGCGGGAGTTGTATGGCTTGGCAGTGTAGCTCACGCCATCTACATGCGCACATAGCAAGCCGCTGCCGCAGGTCTCACCAGAATTGTCTTTTTTGCAGGCTGATACAGAGATCAGAAGGGCGAAGGCGCAGAAGCCGGAGACGATCATATTCTTTTTCATTGTGATGATGTTTGTTTAAGTGTTACACAGAGCAGGTTTGCAATATCTGTACCACGAGATTTTGAGGAGTTTATTCCATAAATGGTACGATAGCTGCCCGGTGTCCGCTTAGTAGATGAGGAAGTGATTGTTCGTTCAATATCTTAAGAGCACTGAACGAGCCAACCATCTGACCACGTTCTTGCAATCTGTAAATCCCTACACCATCTCCGCCACCACGGCCCCATGCTTCATCCCCCATGCGGCCATAGCATTCAGCACCGGTGTCAGGTCCTGACCGGTAGGCGAGAGGCTGTAGTCTGTATGCGGCGGCACTACCTGATGTACGCGGCGCTCTACCAGTCCGTCAGCCTCCAGCTCTCTGAGCTGCTGTATCAGCATCTTCTCAGAGATAGGAGGGATGCAGCGGCGGAGGTCACTGTAGCGCTTGGTGCCGCTCATGAGGTGATAGAGGATGGTAGACTTCCACCGGCCTCCTATGAGGTCTAGGGTGTGTGTCACCGGGCAACGGCTTTCCGCTTTCTTATTCAGTTGGTTAGAGCTGCTTTCTTTGATGGGGGTACTCATGTTGTGCCTGTTTTGTACATACTTTAGGGTAAGTACTTGTCAAAAAGTAAGTACAAAGATACATTTGCATCTGGATATTCCAAAACAAACGATCAAAACACAAAACACAATGAAGATCATTATCACCGGCTCTACAGGCCATATTAGCAAACCCCTCACACAAACTCTCACCGCCGCAGGCCACGATGTGACCGTAGTGACCAGCAGCGCTGCGCGCAAAGCAGACATCGAAGCCCTTGGCGCTAAGGCCGCAGTGGGCAGCCTGACAGATGCAGCGTTTGTCACTGCTACACTGCGTGGTGCGGATAGCGCCTACCTTATGATGCCGCCGGACCTGAGCGTCTCTGACCTCCTAACCCATCAGAAGGCTATCTCCAATGCCTATGCACAAGCGGTAAAAGACTCCGGTATCAAGCGCATCGTGTTGCTAAGCAGCATCGGTGCCCATATAGGTCATGGCACCGGCCCGATAGATGGCTCGGCCTACTTTGAGCGCACGCTGAGTCCGGTGGCGGACAGTGTGAGCATCCACGTACTGCGCCCAGGCTTCTTTTATTACAATCTCCTGGGCCAGATAGGCATGATCAAAGGCAGTGGTATCATGGGTACTTCACAGCCGGCAGACTTCCGCCATGTGCTGGTTCATCCTGTAGATATTGCGGCAGCAGCAGCCAGAGCCGTAGCTACTATAGGTACACCTGGCATGACCGTAGAGTACATAGCCAGTGATGATACCCACACCTGGGCAGACATCACGCACGCTTTGGGCACAGCTATAGGCAGGCCGGATCTGCCTTATGTGGAGTTTACAGATGAGCAGCTACAGGGTGGCCTGGAGCAGGCCGGGCTCAATAAGGGTATCGCCGCCACTTTCACCCAGATGAATAAGGCGCTACGTGAAGGCATCATATTCGAAGACTACAAGAAGCACACACCTACCTACGGTAAGGTAAAACTGGAAGACTACGCCAGGGAATTTGCCGCGATCTACAATGCCGGCTAAAGCGCCATAAGATACTTACGGAAAAAGGGTACCCTTTTGAGTATTATATAGCCGATTGCCCATCTGCTCAATATATAAACGTATCGAAGAAACACCTGCAGTTTGACATAAGTGAATATACTGTCATGTGACAGTGTATAGTATTTAAAAAGTTCTATCGGCTTGCAGGCGTGCTCTTTTGAGATAGAGTACTGACTCATCATAAAGCTGCTGTATATCGGCCTTTAGAAATTTCGGATATACCTGGCCAAAACTCAGATAGTTGAGCATTGTCAAAATCTCGTGTTGGTCCTGCTCCACGGTATGCATGGCGAGCATAGCATTAAGCTTGGCTATAAAATCCGTGACAGAATTTGATATCATCCTCCGCTCAGGGCTTTCACCCTGCCAGAAGGTGTGGGCGCTGGCCAAGAGTCGTGCATGGAGGTCTGCTACAGTCATATCCGCAGGGGCGTAAAGCGTTGCTCTATCCCGCCATCCCGCTATGACCTGGCACATGTAGTAGTAATGGTCGGCATTGGCACACTCGATGGATGTATAGCGCGGCAGTTTATGGCTGCTCAGGTAGTTTACTATATGTGCGAGTTCATCTGCCGGTAAGTTTTGCAGGCTGTATTTCAGTGGTTGCCAGACCTTATGCAAAGTGGCATAAGCGCCATGGCTATTTGCATAGCGTATAAAGTCGGGCATCTCTCTCCAATTATTGCGCATGACACACATGGACAACCCAAATGGATAATTTGCCTGACGCGCAAAAGAGCTAAACCATTGAATATTTTCAATCACACGCTGCAACCGTGCATGCGGGCGTATGATCTCATAAGTGGATGTATCCAGAGAATCCAGGGAAACTCCTATTTGAAACCGACCCCGGTTGAGAAGATCCTTGATACGTTCATTCAGCACCATGCCGTTAGTCTGTACCAAGATATTGCAAGAGGGGTTTAACTCTATGATCAGCTCCCAAATACGAAAATTGAGATCGATGAGAAATGCTTCACCACTGCCACTGAAACGTGCCTCTTTCAGATACGGAATAAATTCGCGCAGTTGGGATACAAAATTTTCGTCATAAGGCGTTTGGATAGGTGGAAGCTTCTCCCGGTTTTGTCTGATTAGAGAAGAAAATTCGCCCTTGCACATGATGCATTCCAGATTGCAAGTATTACTTATAAGAAACTCCATCACCACCGGATAGTTGCCGGAGTGGGCATATCGATCAAAGTGTGTAGCATGTATTTGGCTATACGCCGCTGCATCCAGATCCGCCCTACATACGCGACAGCTATCTGGTAGTTTGTATCGCCCTAGCGTAGCTCTAAGGGCTTGGGCTGCGGGCCCATTCCATATCTCAGATATACTCATTTTGGGGTAACTACCCATTTCATATTCCATGTT
>JAFDYP010000231.1 GCA_018267355.1 Bacteroidota bacterium | reverse complement strand
GCGGAAAAATAATGTGAGGATCAGAGGTTAGATGTCTGTAGATGAATGACCGCGGAGGGATTGGGTCTCATCTTCAGGCCAACTTGATGTAGTAAAGATAAGTCGTTTAGCTAATACTTCCTAATGGCAGCCTTAGCTCAGTATTTTTAGTTTGGCAAACTTCAGCATGATTTTCTTCTCGCCAAAGGTAGGGAAGAAGATCGTGGCGATGCGATTGACACCCGCCCCTTCCATCGTGGTCACCTTACCATTGCCAAATTTCTCATGCTGCACGTCCATACCTGTCTGTAGCTTATTTGCATCATCCGGTATGAAAGGCTCTGCGGAGCCTGCCTTCTGGCTGCCCAGTGGTGGAGCGGTCGGCTTAGGACTCGGCTTAGGATAGACACTTTTATGGTTGGTGCTGCCCCATACCGGCTCGCGCTCTGTCTGTGGGCGACTGGACATCATAGGAGAAGATGGCTGTGCTCCGTGCAGGCTGAGGATGCTCTCTGGTATCTCATTCAGGAAGCGCGATGCATCGCTGTATTGCAGCTGGCCAAACTTGTAACGGGACGTGGCGTAGGTGAGGAAAAGCGTTTTCTCAGCGCGCGTGATGGCCACATAGAATAGCCGGCGCTCTTCCTCCAGGTCGTCTATAGAGTATAGAGACTGCGAGGAAGGGAAAAGTCCCTCCTCCATACCCACCACAAATACAACCGGAAATTCTAATCCCTTGGCTGCGTGCGTGGTCATGAGCTTTACGGTCTCCTGGCTTTTTTCATCTTTCTCATCACCCGTGAGCAGCGTTATGCCTTGCAGATAGGCGCCCAGACCCCGGTCATCCGTCAGCTCGCCATCTTCTGTCACGATATCATCTTCCACGAACTCCTTGATGCCGTTCAGTAGCTCTTGTATATTCTCATAGCGGGCTACACCCTCTATCGTCTTATCATTGTACAGTTCGGTTACCAGTTTCGTTGTTTTGCCGATGTGTGTGGCTAGATCAAAAGCGTTCTTTTCTTTCGACAGTGCCGCAAACGACTTGATCATGATCACAAACTCATAGATCAGATTCTTGGTACGGGTAGGAAAGTCATACTGGTCGATATGCTCCATTACCTCCCACGGGCGCTTGTTGTTATTCGCCGCGAAGATGATGATCTTATCTATCGTAGTCTGGCCTATGCCGCGCACAGGATAGTTGATCACCCGCTTCAGCGCCTCCTCGTCATTGTGATTGATCGTCAGCTTCAGGTAGGCCACGAGGTCCTTGATCTCCTTACGCTGGTAGAAGGACATACCACCATATATCTTATAAGCGATGTTGTAGCGCCGCAGCGATTCTTCAAAAGCACGCGACTGCGCATTGGTTCGGTAGAGGATAGCAAAGTCTGTGTTCTTCAGATGGTCGCGCATCTTCAGCTCCATAATACTATCAGCCACCCAGCGGCCCTCTTCATTGTCAGAGGCCAGCTTTACCACTTTGATGGGCTCTCCCTTTTCGTTGTCGGTCCAGATCTCTTTTTTGATCTGGTTTTTATTGCGGAAAATGAGCTCGTTGGCCGCCTTCACGATATTCTGCGTGGAGCGGTAGTTCTGCTCCAGCTTGAAGACTTTCAGGTCAGGAAAGTCCTTTTCAAAATTCAGGATGTTGTCTATCGTAGCCCCGCGGAATGCATAGATCGATTGTGCATCGTCCCCCACCACCGTGATATTCTCATGCATAGCAGCGATACGCTTCACAATAGAGTATTGCAGGTAGTTTGTATCCTGAAACTCATCTATCAGCACATACTGAAACTTGTGCTGGTACTTGTACAGCACGTCAGGGAAGCGCTCTAGTAGTTCGTAAGTCTTTAGAAGCAGGTCGTCAAAATCCATCGCGCCGCTCTTGAAGCAGCGGTTGCAGTACTCTGCATAGATGCTCGCTGTCTCAGGTCTGCGTGTCTCGCGGTCCTCCGCCAGCAGGTCAGGATCATTCTTGTACTCTTCGGGGAATATCAGGCCGTTCTTGCAGGCGCTGATACGGTATTGGATTTGGTTTGGCTTATAGATCTTGTCGTCCAGGTTGCGCTCCTTGATGATTGTTTTGATCAAAGAGCGTGCATCCTCCGTGTCATAGATGGTAAAGTTAGACGGATAGCCCAGCCGCTGTGCATCTACACGCAGCAGGCGCGCAAATACCGAGTGAAAGGTACCCATGAAAAGTGACCGTGCACTATTATGTGTGATCTTCTCGATACGGTTGCGCATCGATTCTGCAGCCTTATTGGTAAAGGTCAAAGCCAGGACGGAGAATGGATTGACTCCATTCTGTAGCATATGTGCAATGCGGTAGGTCAGTACGCGGGTCTTGCCTGAGCCGGGACCTGCTACTATCAGCGTGGGGCCAGTGGTATTCACCACCGCCTGCCTCTGTATGTCATTTAGTTCGGATAAATAGTCTTGATTCACGCCTGCGAAGATAAGCCAGAACGCCGCTTTTACGGATGCTTTTTATACACAAGAATCGTTAAGCCCGACGGGTGTTTTAGAAGCCAAAAGCTCTGACACGGCTGATCACTACTTCCGCTATTTTGCGCTTCGACTCATGCGTCCAGCCCGCTATGTGCGGTGTGAGCAGGATGCGCGTATCAGCTATCAGCGCGTCAAACCACGCCTGCTCCGCCGCTGATAGGTTTTGGATCTTTTCATTTTCCAAAACATCCAGTGCTGCCGCTTTCACATGGCCGCTTTTTACCGCATGAAGCAGTGCTGTGGTCTCGACCACTTTCCCGCGTGATGTATTGATGAAATAGATAGGCTTCGCGAAGGACTCAAAGAATTTTTGATCGGCCAGATGCTGCGTCTCGGGAGTCAGTGGCAGATGCAGGCTCAAGATGTCTGCCTGAGCGAAGATCTCCACCATCGTAGCTTCTTTCACCCTGTCATTGCCGAAGCCCTTTTTGTATTTATCATAGGCCAGGATATTGATATCAAAGCCACCTAATACTTTGCTGAAAGCCTCACCCGTATTGCCAAAGGCAATGATCCCAACCGTTTTTCCACTTAGTTCCGTGCCACGGTTCGGCTCGCGTATCCATTGGCCCTGATGGATCTCATTGTTAGAGGGCGTGATGTTATTTAGAATATTAAGCAGCAAGCCGAGCGCGTGTTCTGCCACTGCATTGCGGTTGCCCTCCGGCGAGTTGAAGTATTTCACCCCATGCGCCTCACAGGCTTTCGTATCTATCACCTCCATACCTGAACCGAGGCGGCCTACCCATTTCAGGTTTAGCGCTTTACTGAGTAGCTCCTCTCCGCAAAAGATCTTACTATTGATGATCAAACCACTGTACGGAGCAATATTATTCGCGGTTTCCTCCGCCGTGATATCCGGCCGGAAGTCCACCTCATAGCCCATGCCTTTCAGCTCTTCTATCAGCAGCGGGTGCACGTCATCTGTGATCAATGCCCTCATGCACCTATCAGTTTGGTCAGCTCTACGAATCCCTTCACATCCAGTTCCTCTGGCCGCTTGTTGAAGACCTCATTATCGGAAATGTTCTTCTCATGTATCATCTGCTTTAGGCTGTTCCGCATCGTCTTGCGCCGCTGGGTAAAGGCCTGTTTCACTATCCGTTTGAATAGCTTTTCATCGCAATCCAGTCCTTCTGTTTTACGGTCCAGCCGGAGCATACCGCTCATGACCTTGGGAGGTGGGTCAAAAGACTCTGGCGGTACATTAAACAGATAGGTCGCATCATAATATGCCTGCGTCAATACACTTGTCACACCGTAGTCTTTAGTCCTGGGTTTAGCCGCAATACGCACTGCTACTTCTTTCTGAAACATACCAGTCATGCGTGTGATCACATCCCTGTGGTCTATGATCCGGAATATGATCTCAGTCGAAATATTATATGGGAAATTTCCTACGATATGCGTAGGGTATTCCAGAATGGCGCCGAGGTCTGTTTTCAAAAAATCCTGATGGATGACGCGATCTGCCATAAAGGCATTGGTCTCCTTCTGATAGGCTGCCCAGCGGTCATCCAGCTCTATCATGTAGAAATTGTCTGGCTTGTTTTTGACCAGGTGCTGCGTGAGGGCACCCATGCCTGGGCCTATCTCTATCACCCGCGCAAAGTCGCTCAGGTCGCCGATAGATGCCGCGATACGCTCCTGCATCTGCTTATCCTTGAGAAAGTGCTGCCCGAGCGATTTTTTGAGGTGTAGCATAGCGCGAAAGTCGGCAATATTTGCCGGATAGCCTATTTGTTTCCCAGCCAAAGGCCTGTCAGCCTTGACTTTATTTGGGTTTACGGATATGCAGTTTTAATCTATCTTCGCTCACTCAATTTTCAACCAATGGCTATCAAAGTCCAACTCTCAAAAAATACTTCTGCCACAGCACATCGCATCTTGCTTTGTGACAAGGCTAGCTCTTATGCATCTTTCCTGTCAAAAGAAGATGCCGCTGCTGCCAAGGCTGCGTTTGATGATAAGCAACCTATGTATCAGACCGTCTCTGGCGGCAAGAGCACTACACTGGTCATGCTGGACAGCAGCCGTGAGGCCTACAAGCAACTGGAAGATGCCCGCCGCGCAGCCTACAATGTCTACAAAGGACTCAATGGCCGCAAGGTAGCGGAGGCCTCTCTGGAGAGCCTGGCAGCTAATAAAGACCTCGGCGCTGCATTTGTAGAAGGCGCTATCCTCAGCAGCTATCAGTTCCTGAAGTATAAGACCAAGGAGGTCAAGCCAAATACTTTCCTCAAGCTGGCTGTAAATGAAAACACCCTGTCCAAAGCTGCCCTCACTGAGCTGGAGGCATCGACCGCAGGCGTTTTGCTGGCGCGCACGCTGGTGAATGAGCCACTGTCATACCTCACAGCAGAGCAACTTTCTAAGGAAATCCAAAAGACCGGCAAAGAGGCTGGTTTCTCCGTAGAGGTGCTGAACAAGAAAAAGATCGAGGCGCTCAAAATGGGTGGCCTGCTGGCAGTAAACCGTGGTTCACAGCTGCCTCCTACTTTCAATATCCTGGAATACAAACCAGCCAAGACAAAGAACAAGAAACCGATCGTACTGGTAGGCAAGGGTGTAGTATATGATACCGGAGGCCTCAGCTTGAAACCTACGCCAAACAGCATGGATATGATGAAGTGCGACATGGCAGGTGCTGCTACTGTGATAGGCACACTCTATACCATTGCAAAACTGAAGCTCCCTATACACGTAGTCGGCCTGATACCAGCTACAGACAACCGTCCGGGTGAGGACGCCTATGTACCGGGTGATGTAGTGCCGATGATGAATGGTATGAACGTAGAAGTGCTCAATACAGATGCCGAGGGCCGCATGATCCTGGCAGATGCACTGACCTATGCAGCTAAGTACAAACCGGAAGTGGTATTTGATTTTGCCACCCTGACAGGCGCCGCCAAGGCTGCTCTATCGGGCCTAGCCGCAGCCTACATGGGTACAGCAGACGCTGCTACCAAGCAGAAGCTGGAGACCAGTAGCAAGAATGTGCACGAGCACATCTGGGAGCTTCCTTTCTGGGAGGAGTATGGGCAGCTGATCAAATCTGACCTCGCCGATATCAAGAATGTAGGTGGCTCTGAGGCGGGAGCTATCACTGCGGGCAAGTTCCTGGAGCATTTTGCTACTTACCCGTGGCTGCACTTTGATATAGCAGGACCAGCATACCTGCTGGCAGAAGATAGCTATCGCGGCCGCTTCGGCACGGGTGTGGGCGTGAGGATGATGGTAGATTTCATCAAGAATTATTAATTAGACGATCTCCCCTGACAGGAGATGCATGAAGGGAATATGGATAGGAAACTGATAGTAGGTATTACGATAGGCGATTACAATGGGATCGGCCCGGAGGTCATCATCCGCACACTGGAGGATGAGCGCATGTTTCGCAATGCTGATTTTGTGATCTATGGCCACAAGTCTATCCTGTCTTTCTATGCCAAGCATATGAAGTCGCAGCATTTCCAGTCACACGAGGTGAAGGGACTGGAAGACCTGAACCCCAAGATGGCAAACGTCATCAACTGCTGGGAGGAGCACGTGAATGTCGCCCCCGGCGAGGCTACTTCAGACGCAGGTGCCAAGGCCCTGCTGGCCCTCAATAAAGGCACAGAAGACCTTGTAGCTGGCCAGATAGATGTGCTGGTCACTGGCCCGCTCAATAAAGAGACTGTGAGCCAGCACTATGCAGGATTCAAGGGGCAAACAGAGTATATCTCCGTAAAGGCAGGTAGTGAAAACTCCCTCATGCTACTCACCAGCGACCGCCTGCGCGTAGGCCTGATGAGCAATCATCTGTCTCTGAAAGAAGTGCCGGGCAAGATCGATATGGTGCAGATCATAGCCAAGCTCGAGATGCTCAATAAGACACTCAGACAAGATTTCCTCATACAGAAACCCCGTATAGCAGTCCTCGGCCTCAACCCTCACTCGGGTGACAACGGCCTGCTCGGTAAGGAGGAAAAAGAGATCATAGCTCCGGCAGTGATCAAGGCACGTGACAAAGGTATACTGTGCATGGGACCTTTCCCGGCAGATGGCTTTTTTGGTGCGGGTTCTTATGCCAAATTTGACGCCGTACTGGCCATGTACCACGATCAGGGTCTGATACCATTCAAGACAATAGCCTTTGGCTCTGGCGTCAACTATACCGCCGGTATCAAGGTGATCCGCACCTCACCAGACCACGGCACGGGATACGATATAGCCGGAAAGGATCAGGCCAGCACTGATTCCTTCAGGGCGGCGATCTTTGAGGCCATCGATATCTATCACCATCGCAGTCAATACAAAGAGATGACAGCCAACCCAATAGAAAAGGTGCGCCTCAGCGAGGACCGCGACGCCTAATCCTTCTTTTAGGCCATCAGCTGCATACGAAAAGTTTATTTTTTTGCGTTTTTCTTGTGACTTTGCCCCCTATAGGGCATTATACATAGCAAAAGCACCGCTGTGCAGTACACTATGCAAGCCACAACCCGACAGATCACGCCTATGCCCGGAACCATAGAGGAGACCACCGCCCCCCAATTATCGGCAGATGACCAGATGGTCCTCGCCGCCAAGGCTGACCGTAGCCAGTTTGCTGCCTTGTATACTAAGTATCACGACCAGTTAGCTCGCTTTATTTATCAGCGCATGAGCAGCCGCGAGGAGGCGCTCGATATGACGCAGCAGGTCTTCCTGCAGGCTATGATCGCGCTGGACCGCTATGAGCCGCGGGGTTTTCCATTCTCTTCATGGCTATACAGGATCGCTCTGAATGAGATCAACTCCCGCTACCGCAAGACAAAAAATCAACGTACCATCAATATAGATGATGCAGGCATGGTCGGTATGATGGATGAGCTGCAGGAGCCCTACAGCGAGGAGCGCGAGGAGCTGCTGCTGACCGCCATGCAGCATCTGGAGGAGGACGAGGTGCAGGTGCTCGAGATGCGTTTTTTTGAGAAGCGCCCTTTCAAAGAGATCGCTGAGATACGCGATAGCAATGAGTCTGCTGTCAAGATGAAAGTCTACAGGCTGCTGGAGAAGCTCAAGGGCATCATGGATAAAAAATGACCACTATCGATAAACTTTTATAAACCAAAAGAGAGACCAATACCCTATCTGGGTCAGGATATAAAAATGAAATACAGGATCAACAGAAATCAACCGCCACTGACAGACGCCGACCTCTCGTCAGCCAGGGATTTTCACAAACTGCTCCATACCTACCGGGCAGTCAAAGTTCCCTTCTACCGCACGGGGCGGTTCTTTGCCGGTAGCTCCGCAGTCATTGTAGCCACTGCGGTCTCGCTGGTGATGCTTTTTGGCGGAGACAAACCCGCTCCAAAGTCTTACATAGCGCCACCCGTAGCACAGGCAGACATCACCCGTGATTCATTTATAGTAGATGCTGACTCGGTCACTGACCTGACATATAGCAGCGGCTCGCGCCTCCATGTGCCGGCAGGTGCATTCCGCACTGCAGAGGGTCAGGATGTGTCGGGCAAAGTCACGCTCCGCTACCGTGAGTTTCATGACCAGAAGGACATATTCCTTAGTGGCATCCCCATGGTGTATGATTCGGCGGGGCAGCAGTATGTCTTTGAGTCAGCCGGCATGATGGAGATCACGGCCTGGCAGAATGGCAAGGAACTAGCGGCTAATCCTGAAAAACCTATCGAGGTACAGATGGTTTCTAATACCGCAGAGGACCGCTACAACACCTACTTTCTCGATACGACAGAGAAGAGGTGGGTAAACCTCAACAAGACAAATCTCATGGCCGTGCCAGCGGTTCCCGTTGTAGCTGCTGACTCCACTGTGGTGGCAACAAGAATATATAGAGACATGGAAGGTGAAGAAGAATCCGATGTCACTACCAATCCAACACTGCAACAATCCCAGCAGGAACTCAAGAAGGCCTCCACTGCCGTACGCGAGATAGAGAAAGAAAAGCCAATGCCCATAGCAAAGGCTGACAAGGCGAAAACCAAATTTCATATCGTGGTCGACGCCAATGAATTTCCCGAGATAGCCATGTATCAGAATATCCGCTTTCAGGTCAAGGATGAGCTGAACTTTGATAAGAACTCAGCCAAAACGGAATGGGAAGATGTCAGGCTCAAAAAACTCAATGGCATCGACTACCAGATAGAGTTTGTAAAAGGCAATCGCAAGATGGAAGTGGTAGCAACTCCTGTCGTAGAAGATAAAGACCTTGCTGCTGCACAAAAAATATATGATAGCAAGTTCGCCCTCTATCAGTCTCAGCTCACCTCAAGAAAGGAGGCAGAGGAAAAAGCACGTCAGGAGTATCTGGCGAAGGCTAAAGACATGCAGGCAAAAATGGATAAGGCAATGGCAGAAGCCGAGGCTCGCGAGCGCCAGTATCAGGCCACGCTCAATAAGACACAACTGGTCTATCGCACGCTGTCAGTCTATCGCTTTGGTACATACAACTGCGATAGTCCTGTATCCTGGCCGCGAGAAGCAAATGTAGTAGCCAGCCTCGAGAGTGAGTCTGGTGAGAAACTGGACCTGGCCTGTCTCAATCTGATAGAGAAAGATCGGAATGCAGTTTTCCCCTATGCACCTACCAAAGGAGAGTGCCGGGATTTCAGATTTAATCCTTCTAAGGATAATGTGCTTTGGGCCATGACCATGGATAATAAGCTGGCCGTGGTAGACATGCACAGTTTTAAAGAACAACAGGCTGCACAACAAGGGCAAGTAAAATTCAGGTTCAAGCTGATCGATAAAGATTTTAAAACCGCAGACGAGGTGAAAAAGTACCTGGAGATATAAACCGGATCGAATTTATCTATCATTGAAAACGGAAACCGGCGCAGTACTGCGCCGGTTTGTTGCATTAGATGGGCGTCAGGGACATAGCAGGACAATTCACTATGAGCCCTAGCGTTATAAATATATCCCGTCACGGACCTTAAACCGACAGTACATGAAGCGTATACTACTTTTTTTATTCTTGCTTAGCTCGGTCCT
>JAFDYP010000230.1 GCA_018267355.1 Bacteroidota bacterium | reverse complement strand
TGTAGTATTTGATCGGAGTGTCCATGATTTAACCGCAAAAACGCGGAAACGCAAAATGATTAGGGAATATATTATTGACCGCAGAGGCGGAGAGACGCAGAGATGAAATACAATTTATTTCACGCACAGACGCGGAGGCGCGAAGAATGCAAATATATTTCTCGCAAAGGCGCGAAGGGTTTAAGAAAATACAAAGGGTGGCTCGCAAAAACGCGAAAGGGCGAAGAATGCGAATGCAATTTATCTCACGCGAAGACGCGAAGACGCGAAGAATACAAATGCATTTCTCGCAAAGACACAAAGAGAATAAGCGAATACAAAGGATTTCTCGCAAAAATGCGGAAACACGAAAATAAGCAGTCTGTTGATCTCTGGTCTCAAGTCTCATATCTCACGTCTTAATTCTCACGCCCTGATCGCTGATAGTGGTGACGTAGACGTGGTAGTCTATGTCTACTTTGTCATAGATGTGCTGGATGGCTTGTTTTACTTTATTGGCAGTGGCCTCATCCTGACTCAGCATGAAAATAGATGGGCCGGATCCGGAGATGCCGCCGCCGAGGGCACCTGCATTGAGACACGCTTGTTTCAGGTTTTTGAATTCGGGAATGAGCGTGCTGCGCATGGGCTCTACGATCACGTCTGTGAGGCTACGCGAGATGAGCTCGTAGTCGCGCTGCATGAGTCCGGCTATGAGTCCGGCTACATTGGCCCACTGGGTGATGGCATCTTTCATAGCGACTTTCTTTTTGAGTATGCCGCGAGCTTCTGATGTTTTGATCTCTATCTGAGGGTGGAGCACGGTGACGTGCAGCGGCGGTGCCTCGATAGGGATGATATCTACCGGATCGTGGCTGCGCACGAGGGTGAAGCCACCGTAGATGCAAGGGGCGATATTGTCAGCATGGCGTGAGCCGGAGGCTACCTCCTCACCGTACATGGCGAGGTCTACGAGCTGTGCGTTTGTAAATCGATTGCCAAGCAAATGATTTGCCGCGACGACTGCTGCTGCGGCGCTGGCGGCGCTGGAGCCGATTCCGCTGCCGGGTTTGATGACCTTGGTGCTTTCTAACTCGAAGCCTTTGATGTCGCCTTTCACTGCCTCGAGTACGGCGAGAAGGGCTAAGCCGGCTACGTTTTTCTTTGCGTCTGTCGGGAGGTTGTAGTTGTCTTTATTGATGATAGTCACTCCCGGTGAGTCTGTGATGCGCACGGTCATGGTATCCAGCGGCTCGCCGAGGGCAAAGCCGAGGATGTCAAAACCGCAGACGACATTGGCTACGGTGCCGGGGGCTTGTACTGTTACTTGTTTCAAAGTTTTTATCTGGTCCTTTTATACTCAAAAAAATCAACCGCGGAGAACGCAAAGAACGCGGAGATCATTTAAAAACTTCTTTGCGTCCTCCGCGCTCTTAGCGGTTTATAATTATACCCTCGCTGCTCTCATGATGTCCGCAAAAATACCTGATGCCGTCACTTCTGCGCCTGCGCCTGCACCCTTGATCACGAGGGGCTGCTGGGCGTAGCGCTTGGTAGTGAAACGGACCGCGTTGTCTTTGCCATAGAGGTGGAAGAAGTCGTGCTCTTTGCTGATGTGCTGCAGGCCTACGGAGGCTTTGCCTTTGTCAAGCTGGGCTACGAACTTCAGTTTCTGTCCTTTCTCAAATGCTTCGTCGTAGAGTTTGCGGAAGTGGCTCTCGTGTTTGGCTAGTTCTACGTAGAACGCGGCCACATCTCCCTCCATGCAGGAGGCGGGGAGGAAAGAGTTATTGGCAATGTCAGCCATCTCCATGTGCTGGCCCGACTCGCGGGCGAGGATAAGTATCTTGCGCATGACGTCTGTGCCGCCGAGGTCGAGGCGGGGGTCCGGCTCTGTGTAGCCTTCGTCCTGTGCTTGCTTTACGACTTCTGCGAATGGGCGCGTGCCATCATAATTGTTGAATACAAAATTCAGCGTGCCGGAGAGGACGGCCTCTATGCCGTCTATCTCATCACCACTGCGGAGGAGGTCGGTGAGGGTGCCGATGACGGGCAGGCCAGCGCCTACGTTAGTCTCAAACAAGTATGAGGTAGTGTACTCGCGTGCGAGGCTTTTGAGCTGGCTATACTGCTCGTATGGACCGGAGGCGGCGATCTTATTGCAGGCTACTACGGAGACGCTCTTTGGCAGGAGCTTGCTATATATCTGCGCGACGTCTGCATTGGCAGTGATGTCTATGAAGATGGAGTTGCGGAGATTTTTGTCAGAGATGAAGGTGACGAGTTGCGCGAGGTCAGTCTTGGTGCCTGCGCCGAGTTTGTCTTTGTAGGAGTTGAGGTCGATGCCGTTCTCGTCGAGCAGCATGGTGCGGCTATTGATCAGGCCTACTACCCGTACTTGCAGGCCGAGGTGATCTCGCAGATACGATGCCTGCTGCTGTAGCTGTGCGATGAGGCGGCTGCCTACATTGCCTACGCCGGCGATGTAGAGGTTGATCTGTTTGTAGGTGGTCTCGAAAAATTCTTCGTGGAGAACGTTGATGGCTTTGCGAACATCAGCAGAGGTGATGACGGCAGAGATGTTCTTCTCTGATGAGCCCTGTGCGATGGCGCGGATATTGACACCGTTGCGCCCCATGGCGGCGAACATGCGGCCGCTGATACCCTGGTGGCTCTTCATATTGTCGCCCACGAGGGCTACGATGGAGAGGTTGTTTTCTACCTGGAGTGGTTCGAGCTTTTCGAGCGCTATCTCATTGGCAAATTCTTCGTCAACTGCCTTCTTCGCGCGGTCTGCGCTGGCGGCCTCTATGGCCACGCAGATGGAGTACTCAGATGAACTCTGGGTGATGAGGATGACGTTGATCTTCTCTTTGGCGAGCGCTTCAAACAATCTCTTGGAGAAGCCGGGAATGCCGATCATGCCGCTGCCCTCGAGGAGCAGGAGAGATACTTTATCAATACTGGAAAGACCGCTGACGGCATTGCCTGTGGCGTGTGCTTTTTTCTCTATCTCGGTGCCGTAGTCTGTAGGTGCAAAGGTGTTTTTGATCCAGAGGGGGATGCCTTTGGCCATGACGGGCTGGATAGTGGGTGCGTAGAGGACTTTGGCGCCGAAGTGGGATAGTTCCATCGCCTCCTGATAGGAGATGTTTGGGATCACCCTGGCATTGGGCACCAGGCGCGGGTCGGCGGTCATCATGCCGCTGACGTCGGTCCAGATCTCGAGGCGGGAGGCATCTACTGCGGCGGCATAGATAGCGCCCGTATAGTCAGAGCCTCCGCGGCCGAGGGTGGTGGTATTGCCCTTCTCATCTGCGGCTATGAAGCCGGGCAGGAGGTAGAACGGGGCGTCGTTTTCTGCGAGGTATTTCCTGGTCTGCGCTATCGTGGTTTTAGTGTCTACGGCGGCGTAGGTATAGTTGCTATCCGTGCGGATGAGGTTGCGGGAGTCTACCCACCGGTGATCTACGGCGAGCGATGTAAGGCGTTGAGAGATGATGAGCGAGGACAGTAATTCGCCATAGCTGGCGATCTTGTCAGATGTCTTTGGGGAGAACTCGCCGATGAGGAAGATGCCGTCGCAGAGATCTTCGAGTTCATTGATGTGGCGCTTGACCTCAAATATGATGCTGCTCTGGTGTGATACAGGGATGAGATTCTGTATCGTGTCAAAGTGGCGCTGCTCGATGGTCTTGAGCTTTTCTTTATAGTCGGTCAGCCCCTCTGCTGCGGAGCGGCCGGCGCCGAGCAGAAGGTCGGTAGTGCCGCCGAGGGCGGATACGACTACCATGAGTTTATCTTCTTTCATCGCGGCAGTGACGATGGCTATCGTCTTTGAGATGTTCTCCGCATTGGCTACGGAGGTGCCGCCAAATTTCAATACGATCATCTGGTCTGTACTTTTCTTCTAATAATTTGTATGTCAATAATAATAGTGTAAAAATGCGAGGGATGCAAATAGCAGCAGCAGTCATATATGTTTTGCGATTTAAATGATAAATGGATTTCTCGCAAAGGC
>JAFDYP010000022.1 GCA_018267355.1 Bacteroidota bacterium | reverse complement strand
GCCGGCATACCATTACTATTTGGACTATGACACGCTACTTTCTGCTCCTCACACTGCTCGTGATCGGACTCTCCGCTACAGCTCAAAACAATATGGATGAAGTGGTCTATCTCAAAGATGGCACTGCTATGCGTGGTCTGATCATAGAGTTTGTACCGGGTGTCTCCATCAGCATACAGGACGCAAACCGGGAGCTACATACATACACGATGGCAGAAGTGGCCAAAATACGGCGCGAGCCGAAGGCCAAGGTACCGCCTTTGAAAAAGGCACCTTTCTATGCAGCTCTGGAGGTAGGCCTCACAGACTATCCTACTCCCAGGAATCATCCTATCACTAAAAACTGGGCGCTTTTCTCGGCCAATTTCGTAGCCGGTATCAAAGCCGGCAAGCTGGTGGCTACCGGTCTGGGCGCGGGGGTAGATGTATCCAGCCCGAGTCTGATCTACGGATCTTTCTATTGGAATCTGCGTGTAGCCTTTACCAAAAAGCGCGTAGCTCCATATCTGGATATCAATGCCGGCTATATAGGCATCAATGTAAAATATCAGACCTATCACTCCGGCCTGACGGGGCACGATGACGGAGGCATGGTCAATCCATCCATAGGCGTGAAAGTAGCGTTGGGCAAAAACGTAAACTGGACAGCATCATTAGGATACAAAGCGGTATTCTTTCCAGGTACCCAGCTCAATGATTATTATGCAGGCAAGCAATATTCTACCAATGGGCATGCACTCACACTGCGCACAGGAGTATTCTTCTGATAGGCAATGCATTCATAATCAATGCAGTAGCATAAATGTGGATAGGTAGTGCCTGCGGGGAAATTAAAACCAGCTATCCATTTTGAAAATCAGTGCTTATTCATATATTTGCGTCCCGTTTTAGCAGAACGGGAAAAAAGGAGTTTGTCTTTTCGCTAGTACATACGGGAATAGTTCAATGGTAGAATAGAGGTCTCCAAAACCTTTGATCAGGGTTCGAATCCTTGTTCCCGTGCACCTTTTAAAATCACTCGGTCCGCCCCGGCGGGTCCGCCAATAAAATTGGGAAGATGAATAAGATTGTATTGTATGTAGAGGAGGCTTATGATGAGCTGGTACACAAAGTGTCATGGCCTACATGGGCAGAGCTGCAGCAGAGTGCTATAGTAGTGCTGGTAGCTGCTGTGATCTTGGCGCTGCTCATACTGAGCATGGACCTCGTATCCCAGTATGGCTCGATGTTTATTTATACACTGATCCATGGCAAACCACCGGTACAATAGTCCCGGGCCACGTAAATAATAAAGAAGATGGCAGAAGAAAGAAAGTGGTATGTGATGCGTGTGATCAGCGGTCAGGAGCGCAAGATCCGTGAGCACCTGATGCTCGAGATCAGCCGTGGCGGACTGGACCATATCATATCTACTGTGCTGGTACCTACCGAGAAGGTGTATACCATCAAGAATGGCAAGAAGTCTATCAAGGAGAAGAACCTCTTCCCGGGCTATCTGTACCTGGAGGTAGATGAGAAGCTGATGTCTGCAGAGATCATCCAGCAGCTGCGCCAGGTGCATGGCAATCTGGGCTTCCTCGGTGGCAAGACACCTGAGGCGCTGCGCCACTCTGAGGTCAAAAAGCTGCTCGGTACTGTAGATGAGATGCTAGACTCCGGTGAGACCATGGCAGAGCCATTCATCATCAATGAGGAAGTGAAGATCATAGACGGACCGTTCAATGACTTCATGGGCACGATAGAAGAGATCAATAATGAGAAGAAGAAGCTGAAAGTGACTGTCAAGATATTTGGCCGTAAGACGCCGGTAGAGGTCAACTTCGTACAAGTAGAGAAGATCGCATAACCAAAACAACAGAGTAAAACACAGAGATAGAAAAGCAGGAAGGAGAGAGGGCACAGCTTCCGTATCTGACCTCCCGATGGCGTGACAAGACATCTCTTCATTATTCATAAACAACAAATAACATAAGCTACAATGGCTAAGGAAATACAAACGTTCATCAAGCTCCAGGTAAAGGGAGGACAAGCAAATCCAGCTCCGCCTATCGGTCCGGCACTCGGCTCGAAGGGTGTAAACATCATGGAGTTTTGCAAGCAGTTTAATGCACGTACCCAGGACAAACAAGGCAAGATCCTGCCATGCGTGATCACTGTGTATACTGACAAGTCTTTTGACTTCGTCATCAAGACTCCTCCTGCTCACGCACTGATCATGGAGCTCACCAAGAAGACTCAAGGTTCCGCTGAACCTAACCGTAAGAAGGTAGGCCCTATCAGCTGGGATATCATCCGCAAGATAGCCGAAGAGAAGATGCCTGACCTCAACTGCTTTACCGTAGAGTCTGCCATGAGCATGGTAGCTGGTTCTGCCAAGAGTGCTGGCTTCACCATCGATGGCCCGGCTCCTTGGGAGAAATAAGAAATTAATATGGTGATCCGGCTGCTGCTATAGCTGCCGGATCACTTATTTTAAAATCTTTGGAAACAAACAGAAATATGAAATCAATCGTTCTTTGCCTTTCGGCTATCGTCATTTTCGCAGCCAGCTGCAGCAAGAATAATACTGCTACAGCTACAGGCCGCGACGCATTTGTAGGAAACTATCACATGCATGACAGTATCAACTATGTACCCGGTGCATCTAATGATGAATCCGTATATTATGATATGGTTGTGACTGCAGATCCTAATCACAGCGATAGGGTGATATTCCGCAATATAGCTGGCTACGGACAGTCGGATACAGCACTGGTGAGCGGTACGATTGCCAGCTTTACAGTATGTCCTAGCTGCACCACAGCACGTGAGGTCACTACGGCTACGCTCAGTGGCACCACTATCAGGCTGTCTGGCGGATACTACGAGACGATATCCGGATATCAAACATACGCATCAGGCACAGGTACTAAGTTCTAATATTTTTAATCACGTGGGAGGGCTCCATTGGCCCGCTTGACCACAAAACAACAACACAATGAAACTCACAAAAAAGAGGAAAGCAGTAGCAGGCCTCGTCTCCAAAGACAAAAACTACTCGCTCACTGAGGCTGCCGGCCTGGTGAAGAAAGTCAACACTACCAAGTTTGACGCATCTGTGGACCTCCACATCATGCTCGGTGTAGACCCTAAGAAGGCTGACCAGGCTATCCGCGGTACAGCTGCCCTCCCTCACGGTACCGGCAAAACCAAGCGCGTACTCGTACTCACCACACCTGACAAGGAAGACGAAGCCCGCAAGGCTGGTGCTGACTTCGTAGGTCTGGAGGAGTTCGTACAAAAGATCGAAGGCGGCTGGATGGATTTCGAAGTAGTGATCGCTACGCCAAACGTAATGGCAAAGATCGCTAAGCTCGGTAAGGTACTCGGCCCGCGCAACCTGATGCCAAACCCTAAGTCTGGCACCGTATCTCCGGAAGTAGGCAAAGCGGTAGAAGAAGTAAAGAAAGGTAAGATCGCATTCAAGGTAGACAAGTTTGGTATCGTACACGCATCTGTAGGCCGTGTGTCATTCACACCGCAGCAGATCGAGGAGAACGCAGCATCACTGCTCGGCGTGATCTCTAAGATGAAACCATCATCTGCCAAGGGTGTATACTTCAAGGGTATCTCCCTCGCATCTACTATGAGTCCGGGTATCAACGTTGATTACAAGACCGTATCCGGCCTCTAATTTCTTAAACCAATTTTCAGAACATTTTAAATCGATATAAAATGGATAAGGCTCAAAAAAATCAGGAAATAGCCGAACTTAAAGATAAATTCAGCAATACAAACTTCTTCTATATCTGCGATGCATCTTCTCTCACAGTAGAAAAGATCAACGCATTCCGCCGCCTCTGCTTCAGCAAGGGTGTAGAATACCGCGTAGCAAAGAACACCCTCATCCAGAAGGCTCTGGAGCAGGTAGGTCCGGGCTATACTTCAGTATTCCCGCTGCTGCACGGCGTGACAGGTGTGATGTTCTCATCTGAGGGCGCAGTACCTGCCAAGATCCTCAAGGAATTCCGCGAGAAGAATGACAAGCCGGTACTCAAGGGTGCAT
>JAFDYP010000229.1 GCA_018267355.1 Bacteroidota bacterium | reverse complement strand
TTGTGTTCTTCAAATTATTTGAAAAGAAAAAATATCACAGTGCCGGCCACTCATCAGGATCTACCTCGCTCATCATGCCGTATATCACTTCAAAAATTTCCTCGGCGTTAGGCTTACTGAAGTAATCGCCGTCGCTGCCATATGGAGAGCGGTGCGCCTTGGCAGAGATGGTACGCGGTGGTGCATCCAGATAGCGGTAGATATCCTGATGCTCAAACACCTGCTGGAACATATACGCCGAGGCACCACCAGGTACATCTTCGTCTATGAAGACCACGCGATTGGTACGGCGCACAGATTCTCCGATCAGGCCATTGATATCAAAAGGCAGGAGTGTCTGCACATCTATCAGTTCCACAGAGATACCGGTCTCAGCCAGTAGCTTCATAGAATCCTGCACGATGCGCAGCGTAGAGCCATAGCTCACTACCGTGACATCGGTGCCTGACTCTATGATCTCCGGTACACCCAGCGCCACGGTGAAGGAATCTATATTATCGGGTAGTTGTTCTTTGAGGCGGTAGCCATTCAGGCACTCCACTACCAGAGCGGGCTCGTCACTTTGGAGCAACGTATTGTACATACCGGCAGCCTGCACCATGTTGCGCGGCACGCAGACGTGCATACCGCGAAGCGTGCCGAGTATCATACTCATAGGGGAACCGGTATGCCAGATACCCTCCAGCCTGTGGCCGCGCGTACGCACTATCAGTGGCGCTTTCTGCTTACCCTTTGTGCGATACTGCAGGCAGGCCAGGTCATCGCTGAGTGGCTGTAAGCCATAAAGCAGATAATCCAAATATTGTATCTCTGCTATCGGACGGAAACCACGCATAGCCAGGCCTATGCCCTGCCCCATGATGGTCGCTTCGCGAATGCCTGTATCGAAAATACGCAGCTCGCCATACTTATCTTGTATGCCCGCGAAGCCCTGATTCACATCACCTATCTTGCCTACATCCTCTCCAAAAGCTAATACTTCTGGATACCTCTCAAATACCTTGTCAAAAGCAATATTCAATATTTCAAATCCATTCAGCATTTTACCATCGGCAGAGTATTCTGCTTTCACCTCACGCACCTTCAGCGCGGCCATAGGCGACTCGCTGTGCAGGTGAGAACTGTAGGTCTGTTGATACTTTGCTACAAAGCTATCTGTCCATCTGCGCAGCCTGTCCATAGCGCCGAACTCCTGCCCGCGGAACTGCCGGATCACCAGTTTCGCCGTCTTGATGATATCCTTTCGTATCGGGTCTATAGCTGTTTCGATAGAGGAGATCGCTTCGTACACTTTGTCCTCGCCGCTCTCTGTAGCTACATCATTCAGCAGCTCTATGAGCTGGGCTATCTCAGCTTTGATCGGCTCGTTAAATTTTCTCCAGGCAGCATTGCGGCCATCCTGTGCTTCTTTCTTTGCTTCCTGCTCTATCGCTTGCAGCTCTTGCTCATCTGCTATCTCATTAGACAGAATCCACTCGCGAAATTTCTTGATGCCATCATAGTCTTTTTCCCACTGCAGGCGCTCTGCATTCTTGTATCGCTCGTGAGAGCCCGAGGTAGAGTGCCCCTGAGGCTGCGTGACCTCTGTGATGTGGAATAGAGCCGGCCTGTGTGTCTTGCGCATATTCTCTATGCCTTTGCGGTAGGTCGCTACCAGCTTAGGATAGTCCCAGCCTTCGCAGACATAGATGTCATAGCCATCGCCTACTTCATTTACATTGAATCCGCTGAGCGCTTCTGATATAGAGCTCTTGGTAGTCTGATATTTCTTAGGCACCGAGATACCGTAGCCATCGTCCCATACGCTCACTGCCAGGGGTACACGCATTACTCCGGCAGCATTGATCGTCTCCCAGAAGATACCCTCACTCGTAGAGGCATCACCTATCGATACGTAGGAGACCTCATCACCACGGTTGGTAAAGTTTGACGACTGATCACCCAGTTCTTCATTCTGACGATAGAGCTTAGATGCCAGGGCAATACCCAGTGAGCGCGGCATCTGTGAGGCAGTAGGAGAGGCATCGGCAGTAGAGTTGTACCTCGCGGTGAGGTCCAGCCACTGGCCGCTCTCATCCTGCATAGGTGTAGCAAAGTGCGCATTCATCTGCCGGCCCGAGGAGAATGGGTCCGCCTGAGGATCAGGATTGGCATATAGCTGGGAGAAGAACTGCTCTACTGTCAGCTCGCCCAGGGCCATCATCCAGGTCTGGTCGCGGTAGTAGCCGCTGCGCCAGTCGCCGTGGCGAAAGGTCTTGGCCAGGGCAACCTGTGCCAGTTCCTTGCCGTCGCCGAATATACCAAACTTAGCCTTGCCGGTCAGTACCTCTTTGCGGCCCATGAGGCTCATCTCACGGCTAGCCATCACGACCTTGTAGTCGCGCAGCACCTCTTCTTTAAATTGCTCCAATGATATCTTATGCCCCTCGGCAGCCGCTGCACCTGCAGCAGGCGCATAGGCTTTTCCTGCTTCAATACTCATAGGCCGAAAAATACGAAAAATGGGGCAAATGGCACTTGACAGCGCAGCATCAACCCTTTAGCTGCTGCTGTACCTGCTCCAGTTGTCTGATCACTTCATTCAGCGGTGCCAGCTGCCGGCGTGCGGTGCGTGGCCGGATGTAAAACCACGCCAGCGCGATCCATCCGAATGTGACGAGGTAGGCGATCAGTCCATACCTGCGGCCCAGCATCGTGGCATACTCTATCATGTACAGCGCCATGCCGCCAGATAGCAGCACATAATATAACGTCATGATCGTCTTCTGGAGGTACTCCTGTTTTTGCCGCAGGCGCAGTAGCTGCGCCAGATAGCTGGCGGTATCCGTATCCGGCTCATCGCGAAAGAGGAACTGCAACATAGAGGTAGATGTGATGATATAGATCGCCATAGAAAGTATGATCAGTACGATGCCGATCTTGGTAGTAAGCATCTGGGGCTGATAGTGTATCCATACCCAGGCTATGATGATAGATGTCAGCACGAGAAGCAGATTGCCCCAGATCATTTTGTTGCGGGCTTTTCTTTTCACCGTGCCGGCGCGCCTGAGCAGTGCCGATATATCAGGTATAGGCGCGGCTACGCCGGTGTCCCAGAGTTGTTTCAGTTCATCATCAGTGTCCATCATAGTGCTTAAATTTTTCGGTTAGCTTATCTTTTATCCTGTGGATCTTGACCCGTACATTGCCCTCAGAGATACCGACTATGGAGGCTATCTCCGCCTGCGGCAGCCCCTCCAGCTCCAGTGAGATAATTATCCTGTCTGTCTCACTGAGCTCTGATATTGCCTTGTAGAGGTAGGCTATCTTGCCCTCCGGGGCAGCTTCACTTTTCTCTGCTATCTCTCCGGGCATAGCGGAGCGAGGCATTCTTTTGTCGCGTGCTATCTGGCGGAGGCATTGGTTTGATGCTATGCGGAAGATCCACGTGCCTATGGCCGATTCTCCGCGAAACTGTGGCAGCTTCTCCCACACTGTGACAAAGGTCTCTTGTGCCACGTCCTGAGCATGAGCGGTGTCATTCAGATAGCCCATGCAGAGGCGGTAGACCCGGCTCCAGTACTGCTCGTATATTTCTTTGAAGTCCTGCATTGCTATTTGACAAAGCTTTTCAGTTGCGCCTCGTACCAATCTTTGTCATCATACATGATGAAATGTAAGCCTTTCGTAGCATATCTGTAGTCGCCTGTTTTCAGGAGCTTATATTGATCGTCTATGGCTGGTTTGAAGTTGGCAAAGTAAGACTCCAGGAGGATCAGTGCGGGGCACTTTACGGCGCTTAGCTTTGACCGTAGATCCGTATTAGAAAAATCACAAAACATACCGGCAAAGACAGCCCTGTCTGACTTTGCAGACCAGTCTATAGCCTCCCTGCGATGAGTGGTATCTGCCATGAGCATCGCCATAGTCCCCTGCTGCATCTGCATGAACTGTGCGTCCGACATGGCCTTGAATTGTGCGATAGAAGCGGTACAGTCTACCTTATCTTTGGTCTTCGCAGATGGGTCTCTCATAGCCGCCAGGAACGGAAGGGCATCTACCACTACCACCTGTGATGGCAGGTCAGGATAGTCCGCAGCTATGGCCAGTGCCAGCGCTCCGCCCATACTGTGGCCTATGATGACAGGCTTATTGATCTTATGCTGCCGTACATATTCTGCTATGGCCTTCTCCCACGCGTGAAAGGTAACCTCGCCTCTGGCGGGTACACCTGCAAAGCCTGCCATGGTCAGTGTATAGCAGGTATGGTCTTTCTCAAAAAGCTGCCGCGTGTCATCCCAAACGGTACCCGAAGAGGCAAAACCGGGTATAAAGATGATGGCCTTATTGCCATGCCCCGTCACTTTGACCTGAAAGGGCTCTGTGCCCTGACCGAATACATTCACACAAAGCGCTCCGAAGGCGAGCAGGATCAGGAGAAATAAGTATTTTTTGGTATTATCTGCGTACATGGTATTGGTTTTATTTCCCTTTGGAGACAATACCGGATGAAATGTTACACCCTGGACGCAAAAAAATCTCTCAGGTTATGATATTACCCTGTGTATAAGCTATGGATAACCTCATTTGTGGTAACAATAAAATTTATAGCTTTGGCCTTCTTACAAATTAAAAATCAAGTATAAAATGGGTTATCTCTTCACATCGGAGTCAGTCTCCGAAGGACATCCGGATAAAGTAGCAGATCAGATCTCTGACGCGCTCATTGATAATTTTCTCGCATGGGATCCATCGTCTAAGGTAGCCTGTGAAACACTTGTGACCACCGGTCAGGTAGTACTGGCAGGCGAGGTGAAGTCGAAAGCCTACCTCGATGTGCAGACCATAGCCCGTGATGTAGTAGCCAAGATCGGCTATACCAAATCTGAATATATGTTTGAAGCGCACTCTTGTGGCGTGCTGTCTGCTATCCACGAGCAGTCATCTGATATCAATCAGGGCGTAGAGCGCACCAAGAAAGAAGACCAGGGCGCCGGTGACCAGGGCATGATGTTTGGCTATGCTACCAATGAAACTGATGACTATATGCCTCTCGCGCTCGACCTCGCTCACAAGCTCCTCATAGAGCTCGCAGCGCTACGCCGTGAGAATAAAGAGATCAAGTACCTGCGCCCTGATGCCAAGTCTCAGGTGACACTGGAGTATGATGACAATAACAAGCCGGTACGCATCGATGCGATAGTGGTGTCTACGCAGCATGACGACAATATCAAAGCGGAGAAGATCAAGAAGGATATCATCAATATCCTGATCCCTCGTGTGAAGGCTAAGTACAAGAAGTACGCGCACTTCTTTGACAATAAGATCAAGTACCATATCAACCCTACCGGCAACTTCGTAATCGGTGGTCCTCACGGTGACACAGGCCTCACTGGACGCAAGATCATCGTAGATACCTATGGTGGCAAGGGCGCTCACGGTGGTGGTGCCTTCTCAGGCAAGGATCCCTCTAAGGTAGACCGCTCTGCAGCCTATGCTACCCGCCACATAGCCAAGAACCTGGTAGCTGCCGGCCTCTGCGATGAGGTACTGGTACAGGTATCCTACGCTATCGGTGTGGCACAGCCTATGGGCATCTTTGTCAATACCTATGGCACAGCCAAGGTGAACCTGAACGACGGCCAGATAGCCAAGATCGTAGAGAAGGTGTTTGACATGCGCCCTTACTTCATAGAGCAGCGTCTGAAGCTGCGTAATCCTATCTACTCTGAGACTGCTGCCTATGGCCACATGGGTCGCAAGAATGAGGTAGTTGAGAAGACTTTCACTGCGCCGGATGGCAAGAAGAAGAAGGTCAAGGTGGAGCTATTCACCTGGGAGAAGCTCGACTACGTATCTAAGGTCAAGGCTGCCTTCAAGCTGAAATAACCATATTGTGAAATACTTTCGGAAGCCGCTCCTACACTATGAGCGGCTTTTTTACGTCTT
>JAFDYP010000228.1 GCA_018267355.1 Bacteroidota bacterium | reverse complement strand
TTTGCTGCTGCTTTTTTAGGTGCTGCCTTCTTTGCGGGCGCTTCTACTTTCTCGGCTACAGCCTTTACTGCTTTCTTGATGATGTCAGTCACCTTATGCGCAGCTTCGGCTATCGGCGTCTCTGCAGGCTTGGCTTCTTCCTTCTTAGGCTCATCCTTGTGTGGGTGGAATATCCTGTCAAACAATGAAGGTGTTCCGGCAGTACTACCATTGGCGATATTATCCAGCTCATATGCCAGCAGGTCTGCTATATGATCTATCGTGCCTTCGCCAGGTATCTCTACCAGCTTGCCTTGCTTCTCATAGTAGGCTGCCAGGGGCGCGGTCTTATTACGGTATTCTACCACGCGGTTCTTTACGATATTCTCATCCTGGTCATCCGTACGGCCGGAGGTCTTGCCGCGCTCGAGGATACGCTTGGTCAGTTCTTCTTCGCTTACCTTTAGGGAGAGTACCTTATTGATCGGTGCACCCTTGGCAGAGAGGAGCTGGTCCAGCGCCTCGGCCTGCGCTACTGTGCGCGGGAAGCCATCAAATATGAACCCCGCAGCCTTTGGATCAGCCTTGAGTTTATTGTCTATCATGCCTATCACTACCGCGTCCGGTACCAGTTCGCCTCGGTCCATGAGAGTCTTGGCTTTCAGGCCTAGTTCGGTCTTGTCAGCTATCTCAGCGCGGAGCATATCGCCGGTAGAGAGGTGTACCAGATTGTACTTAGATACGATGGTCGCAGCCTGTGTACCTTTGCCACTGCCCGGAGGGCCAAAGAGCACTATATTTTTCATATACGTATTGTGTTTAATTGGATGTCCGGCAAAGATAAGTATTGCATTGATAATGCCGTCTTTCGCAGGCGAATATTTACCGGTCAGGGCTGGATATGGATAGGTGGCACATATCAGAGGCTGCCGGGATATGTTACTTTTGGCCTGATGCGCGTTGTAAAGTAGAGTTATGGTGTTTTCTACCCGTCTGTTTCTGATTGCGCTTTGTGGCCTGCTAAGCCTTTGTCCCGGGCATAGCCAGGCTCAGGATGATCTATCTGTCAGAGTGATAAAGCCAGCGCCCGGAGCTAATACGCTCCTGACAGATGCCAGGATAGATGGCCTGCACGGGCTGGTCCGTCAGACCATCACGCAGAAGTATTCTTCAGAGGCGATAGAGCGCGGTGTAGCGCCTGTGTGGAAGCAAACAGTGCAAACGGACTACTCGCGCGCCGGAGCCATGACCGGCAGCCGGACTTCCTTTCCCGGTAGCAATAAGCTGATCACACTCAGTAGGACCTTCGGACCTGATGGCAGGGTACAGGCCGACTTCATGGCAAATTCGGACACCAGTTATTTTCTGACCAGGGAATATAAATATGACACTGCCGGCACACTCAGAGAGGTCTATACCGAAAGCCAATCTCTGGGCTCAGAACGGGCCACCAGCCAGAAGATCTTTGACCGCTATGGGAGGTGTACCAAAGAGGATCTGGGCGGCATGGCGCATATATACCTATATGATGAGCAAGGCCGCTGTGTCACACAGATAGACTCTCTGTATATGAGGGGCGAGGTGGAGTGGAGCTATCATACATATAACCAGCGCAACCAACGGATCAGTACGCTCAAAGTGGCCGGAGATACTACTCAATTGACCTATGAATATGGCACCAATGATTCGCTCAAGGCCGTGCATGAAACGAATATCAGGTTGGGCGCAACCTCAGATGTCCTCTATAGTTACGATAGTCTGGGTATCAAAATGCACACAACCACGATCCGTAATACCTATGGTAAGAAAATAGGCAACTCAAATATGGACGTAGAGTGGCTCTACGAATATGATGATCGCGGCAACTGGATAATTCGGCTGACACAGATCTCAGGTGCTATCGCCATTAAAGAAGAAAGGAAGATCTTGTACTATTAAATTGGGTTCTATCCTGCGCGGGTGTGGCATAATATCTGTACTTTTGCCGATCCTAATAAGCAGGTATTTGATAGATAATAAGACGATAAAGATCACGAAGGCCGTCCTCATAGGGCTGGTCACCAAAACCCAGAACGAGGCCCAGACATTTGAGTATCTCGACGAGCTCGACTTTCTGGCATCCACCGCGGGGATAGTCACGCAGAAGAAATTCTGGCAGAAACTCCCTACGCCGGACAACACGAGCTACCTCGGCAAGGGCAAGCTGGAGGAGGTAGCCGCATACGTGGAGAGCCATCAGACGGACCTCGCAGTGGTAGATGACGAGATATCACCCTCTCAGCAGCGCAATATGGAGAAGGTGCTGAAGTGCCGCGTGATGGACCGCAGTATGCTGATCCTCGAGATCTTTGACCAGCGGGCCAAGACGGTGCAGGCGCGCACACAGGTAGAGCTGGCACAGCTACAGTACATGCTGCCTCGTCTGAAGGGTATGTGGACCCACCTCGAGCGCCAGCGTGGCGGCACCGGCACGCGCGGTGGTGCCGGTGAGAAGGAGATCGAGACCGACCGCCGTATGGCCGAGAAGAAGATCTCCGCGCTCAAGCTGAAGCTAAAAGAAATAGACAAGCAAAACGAGACCCGCCGCAAAAACCGAGCAGAGATGATCCGCGTAGCGCTGGTGGGCTATACTAACGTGGGCAAATCTACCCTCATGAACCTCCTAGCCAAGGACAACGTCTTTGCTGAGAATAAGCTCTTTGCTACGGTAGATACCACTGTCCGCAAAGTAGTGTTCAACGGGATGCCTTTCCTGCTGTCAGATACCGTCGGCTTTATCCGCAAACTTCCTACACACTTGATCGAAAGTTTTAAGTCTACCCTGGATGAAACGCTCGAAGCGGATATCCTGCTGCAGGTAGTAGACATCTCGCATCCGGCCTTTGAAGACCAGATGAATGTGGTGAACCAGGTGCTCTCCGACCTCGGTGCCAAGGACAAGCCAATGGTGGTTATTTTCAATAAGATGGACCTGTACGAAGAGAAGAATCTCGATGAGTTTCTGCCACAGGAGGTGCGCCGCACCCTGCTGCAGGAGCT
Source organism: Bacteroidota bacterium (assembly GCA_018267355.1). Lineage (GTDB taxonomy): Bacteria > Bacteroidota > Bacteroidia > Chitinophagales > LD1 > UBA1941. The sequence continues at coordinate 2 of JAFDYP010000228.1, read as the reverse complement.
AC
>JAFDYP010000227.1 GCA_018267355.1 Bacteroidota bacterium | reverse complement strand
TTTGCTGCGCTCATATTTGTGTATGGCATGGGCGTGTGGAAGGAAAGGATGCGCATCATGTTTGAAGATTTCGACTATAGCTGGATGGCTCAGCACTACGGCCTCACCGAGCAGCAGGCCAGAGCGGCAGTAATTGAAATGCTTGACGTGATACAAAAGCGCCTTGACGGTATATCCGCCGTCAGCGACATCAAACAATCACTGATAGAGATATTGAAGGAGAATAACCAGCGCTATGACTACGAAGTCTGAGACCTGATCAGTTCCTCCTATTGCCCAGCAGGCGCAGGATATACAGGAAGAGATTGATAAAATCCAGATAAAGCTGGAGCGCGCCTATCAGTGCGCCTTTCTGCATGCTGTCTGAGTCGCTGAACCCCTGTGCCCCATATTCTTTTATCTTCTGCGTGTCATAGGCTGTGAGGCCTACAAAGATCAGAATCCCTACATACGTACATATCCAGTAGAACATGGAGTTTTGCCAGAAGAGATTGACTACTGATGCGATGATCAGGCCTATGAGTGCCATGAGCAGCAGGTTGCCCCAGCTGGTCAGGTCGCGTCTGGTAGTGTGGCCATAGATGCTCATCACAGCAAAGGTACCTGCGGTGACGAAGAATGTGGTACCTATGGAGCTGGCCGTATAGCGCAGAAAGATGACCGATAGTGTGAGGCCATTCATGACGGAGTACAGTATGAAAAGACCAGTAGCAGTAGTAGCAGAGAGCCTGTTGATAGCAGCAGAGATGACCCATACCAGGGCTATCTCACCGAGTAGCAATCCATAGAATACACCCCTATTGCCCACGATGCTCTCCAGGAGCGCATCAGAGCTGGCTATATAGGCAGCCACCGCACCTGTGATGAGCAGGGCGAGAGACATCCATGAATATACTTTGCTGATAAAGGTAGACTGAGCGAGTTTGATCTCGGCGGGACTATACGATGTCGTATCCATTAGTTTTGGTTTTTGTCAAAGGTATAATTTTTTACTGTGACAGCGGCCGATTGGATCGCGACCTTACCACAGGCAGCAAACGGGATGTGATAAAGTCGCGTTTACTTGAGACCAAATTGTGAAGCTCCATTGGATCTATGGCTACATCATAAAGTTCTTCCTTGCCCGGTGTGGCTGTATAGATGTATTTGTACAGATGCCCGCTATCAGCCTCCGGCCGGTAGATGATCATGTATTTTGCCTCACCGGTCTCTAGCTGGTCTTTGCCCGTCTCGTGAAAAGTATAACGCGCAGTATCGGGTAGCAATAGTGAGCGCCCCTGCCAGGTAGATGGTGCGGGCAGGCCGAGCCGGGCTACAATAGTAGGTGCTATATCAATGTGATTGGCCAGTGACCTGTTTTGATAGACCTGCGTACTGTCATCTATGATGATGAGCGGCACGGCGGTCTGCGGGTCATAGAGCCAGTCTACGTGGCCAGACACACCATGCTCACCCAGACCCTGACCGTGATCTGCAGTGATGACCACCATGCTGTTTTGCAGGTATCCCTTTTGCGCCAGCATTGCCATGAGCTGACGGATGATGTCGTCAGCCTGTATGACTTTATTGTCATATTCATTTACCGCCGCCTGTCCGTTCATGCCTTGAGTAGCGAGGCTCTTTTTATAGGGCTTGAAAACAGCATAGCGATCCTGCAGCGCACCTGTCTCATGCGTAGACTGCAGGTGAAAGTAAAAGAAGGATGGTGTGCTGCTATAGGCCGGTACTTTGTCTAAGCCCTCCAGCAGCACCCTGTCATCTTTGAAATAATACTTCCTGGAGTCCTTACCATCAAAGTACGTGGTACAGTCATCGGAGTAGAACTTCGCCATATTATACCATTCCTTATGTGCACCGGATATAAATGTATAAGTGTGATAGCCCTGATCGTGCAGCAGCCCGATGATATTGAAACCATTCACCGCGCAGTCTTCCCACTCGCGTGATAGCAGGATGCTGGTCACGCCGCAGAGTGTACTGGCACAGGTAGAGTAGCATTTATCTACCCGCACGGCATGGCCGGACCGGATCAGGCTATCGAGATAGGGCGACGTATGACGACTATAGCCATAGGCAGAGAGGTGGTCAGCCCGCAGCGCATCTACTATGATGAGGACGACATTTTTAGGCGCAGAGATGTACTCGGTCATGCGGTAGCTGTCTCGCGTCCTCGTGTCTACCCAGCCTGCATGGATCCGCCGCTGGCTAAAAAGAGGATTGTCTTTGACCCCCCACATATGATCGAATAGCATGACCATGAGTGGCTCGCCACGCAGGTGTGCGAAGCGTTTGCCGCGGAGCAACAATGGACTGGTGATGACCACCAGACCCAGGAGCGCTATGAGCACCCGGCGTCTCACCATCACGGCAGACCAGAGATCAGTCAGTGCGGAGTGTATATACCTGGATAAGATAAGACAGGCCACTAATGGGGTAGCTATAAATACTGTGATGGCAAGTGCTACCTCTCTATATGAAAATGGCAAGGAACGCAGGAAGCCATTAAGGTCTCTGAAATACGTGCCCAGGATGCGGACGGTCACGATGTCTCCCCAAAAGTGCACACTGCCAAAGATGAGTACATAGAAGAATAGCACTTTCACAATATACAAGCCCAGGAGCGTGGCAGACGCATAGCGTGAGCCGATCCTTGTGGCTACCGCTGCTATGACCACCAGGGAGCCGGTATGCACAGCTACCATCACCACTGTATGCAATGGTACTAATATGAACGGCAAGTGGTAAACCCGCTGCCATATCCATACCAGCAGCAGCGATAAAGCATAAAAGAAGAATAACAGCCTGTATTTCACTCTATGAAGATAAGCAAAGGCTCATAGGTGCATCAGAGAGGGCGTAGCATAGATTACGGTAATTCATAAAGATTTGTTAAATATAGCAGGTAAAACAAGTGGTGGCAATTGTCTGAATGCAAAAAGGCATTAGATTTGTTTAGATCATCACGCAATCAAATTCTTTAATAAAACAATCAAAGACAAAATGAAAAAGCTTATCCTAATGCTCGCCGCCGTAGGTACATTCGCCTTCGCTCACGCGCAAGAAGCCACTCCGGCTGCTGACCCAAATGCTCCTGAGATCAAATTTGAAACCAAGAACATAGACTACGGTAAGGTAGTAAAGGGTGACGAAAACAACGCGGTTCGTTACTTTAAGTTTAAAAACGTAGGTAAGTCGCCGCTGATCATCTCCAGCTGCCATGGCTCATGCGGCTGTACAGTGCCTCAGTGTCCTACAGAGGCGATCCTGCCTGGCAAAGATGGCCAGATCAAGGTACACTATGATATCAACCGTCTGGGCAACTTCACAAAGACTGTGACAGTAAGCTCTAACGCCAAGAACAACAACGAAGTACTCCAGATCAACGGCGTAGTAGAAGAAAAGCCAGGTGCCGCTGCTCCGGCTGCTACTCCTGCTCCGGCTACTCAGCCAGCTCCTACTCCTAAGAAGTAATAGCGCAACCGTTATAAATGATACAGGCGGGTCTCCTCATAGGGACCCGTCTTTGTTTTTAGTATTTTTGCCAGCGCCATGAGCACTACACTGACCGACATACGCAAACTATCTAAAGAGGACATCGCCGCTGCCTTTGTGGCAATGGGTGAGCCCAAGTTTCGCGGTGTGCAGGTCTATGAGTGGCTCTGGCAGAAGTCTGTAAGGTCCTTTGATGAAATGACCAACCTCTCCAAGCCGCTACGGGAAAAGCTGAAAGAAAAATACTTGCTGCGCGCGGTGAGTGAGCAGATCACACAGCAGAGCAAGGATGGCACACTGAAGCTAGGCATGAAGCTCTTTGACGGGCGGATGATAGAGGGGGTGATGATACCGGACCAAGACCGCAATACGGCCTGTGTCTCCTCACAGGTAGGCTGCTCACTGAGTTGCACTTTTTGCGCTACGGGCATGCTGAAGCGGGAGCGCAACCTGGATTTTGGTGAGATCTATGACCAGGTAGTGATCATCAACCAGCGCGCCATAGAGACCACCGGCAGGCCGCTGACCAATATAGTCTATATGGGCATGGGCGAGCCACTGCTCAACTATGACAATGTGATGCAGAGCATCCGGCTGATCACATCACCTGCGGGGCTGCACATGTCTCAGAAGCGCATCACAGTATCGACATCCGGTATATGCCGTGGCATAGAGCGCCTGGCAGATGAGGATATGAACTTCAATCTGGCGCTATCGCTCCACGCAGCTACTGATGAAAAGCGCGACCAGATCATGGATATCAACCGCTCTAATCCGCTACCTGAGCTGGTGAAGTCACTCAACTACTTCCATGACAAGACGGGCAATAAGGTGACGTTTGAATATATCCTCTTCGATCACTTCAATGACTCAATAGAGGATGCAGACCACCTGATAGAGCTGACCAAGCAGGTGCCTGCCTTTGTCAATCTGATAGAGTACAATAACGTGGATGGTGTGACGCTCCGTCGAGCTAAACCGGATAGAAGAGATGCCTTCGTAGCGCACCTGCGCAATAATGGTGTGAATGCTGCTGTACGCCGCAGCCGTGGCAAAGATATCGATGCAGCCTGTGGCCAGCTGGCTAACAAGGAGGAAAAGACGGCTTAATAATCAAACTTCTTTGAGTTCCTTCAGCGCATTCATCGCGGCATTCTGCTCGGCTACCTTTTTGCTGTAGCCTTCGCCTTTAGCTACTACCTGGCCATTTATCTCGAGAGCGACTATGAAATAGCTGCGGCGATTGCGGTTTTGCTCCTCGGTAGCCTTGAACTCTATCGTCTTGCCCTCGCGCTGGATGTAGTGGTACATCTTGCTCTTGAAGTCCACGTCTGTGATCTCCAGGTCATCTACATCTATCAGGTCACGCAGCACACGCTTGAAGATAAACTGCCTCGTCGGCTCAAAACCGGCATCGAGATATAGCGCACCTATCAACGCCTCAAAGGTATTGCCACCGATATCCTTTGGCATGCCGGTCATGATCTTCTTGTTCAGGTTGATCTTGTCCAGCAGGCCTAGCTTCTGGGCGGTCTCGTTCAGCGTTTTGCGGTTGACTATCTTGGCGCGCAGCTCCGTGATAAAGCCTTCTTCCTTATAGGGATATTTCTTATACAGAAACTCAGCTACAAGCATATCCAGTACAGAGTCTCCGAGCAGCTCGAGGCGCTCATTGTTGTCTTTCGCGTCGCCGAAAAGAGAGCGATGATTGAATACCTGCTGGTAGAGTTTGATATTGGATGGTGTGATGCCGGTGGCAGAGCGGACGTAGCGGATCAGTTCTTTTTCGGAGGAAAAAACAAGATTGTAAACTGATCTGAGCAAGGACATAAGCCGACTATTGTCTCTACAAATAGCAAAATAATGAAACATAGACGATATGCTATGTTTCTAATGTGAATATTAGAGATTTATGCCGTTTTTTCCAAAACGTTCCAAATAAAAAATCCCGCTATATGGATATAAAGCGGGATACTGCCTTTTCTTTACAGAGTAGTCTTAATTAACCTTTCGGCCCTTGGCTACGCGCTCATCCTTCTGGTAGTTGGCTATTTTGCGGATATCTATGAGCAGGATAGCATCGGCGCTCTCCGGCGAGGTATAGTATTTGTTGCCGGCATAGTTTACGGTGCCTATCTTGCCCTTCCAGTCACTGGCCAGCAGTACATATGTGTTATAGCGGCCGGGATTGGCACCGAAGCGCAGGAAGTGGTCATCTCCCCGCTCAAAGCTGACTTCAAATTTGCCGTCATCATTGCGTACCAGTACCCCCGGCGTACCGCTGCGGATGATGATCTCCTCCACCTTCTCACCATTTATGATTTTGATCTTGCCGTCGGCTATTTGAGTGCTGCCATTGTCTGCTATTTTGTGCTGCAGCACGATAGGGTCTGACACATAAAACTGTATATGCTTCAGCTGGTCATCGTTCAGATTATATTTTGTCTTTACCGCGTCTGAGTATGGTACCAGGTTTTTGCAGCTGCTCATCGTGATCAAAGCGATAGCCGCTATCAGGATATATTTCATTGTAGTCATTGTTTTCGCTTTAAACGTATATAAGTTCCGGTTATTTCCATAGGACAGGATTTTTTCCGGAGAGTTTAATGATCTCTCCTAGGCTATCCTGTTGCCATCTTTGTCAAATATCTGCACGCCATTATCAGGTGCCGAAGGCTGAGTGGTATTACGCACAAATCGTTCCAACACACTGTTAAGAAACGATAATAATATGCTAAAGAAGAAAGCCCACCACCAGCCATCTACCCGAAAGCCGCCATTGGGCACCAGCCAGGCAGCCAGCTGTATCATGGCAGTATTGATGATCAGGATAAAGATGCCGAGGGTCAGCACCGTGACCGGCAAGGTAAAAAGCACCAGCAGCGGACGGACGGATGCATTGAGCAGGGCCAGGACCAGCGCCACGATCACCGCATAGCCAAAGCTCTCTACATGCACGCCACCTGTCAGGATGTATTTGGCCAGGACAAATACGGATATGGAATTGATAAATAATTTGAGAATGAAGTTTTTCATGTCAGCCTTGATATGCAAATCTTATGCTAAAGACGGAAAATATCTGCTGAAATTGGAAAAGCATGTGTGGATCGCCTAGTCCTCTCCCTGCCAATCTGCTCCGCGCTGCGAGGGCGGTATATGCTCTCTCACCTTGCGCCACATGTAGTGCGCATCAAAGAAGCCTACAGCCTTGTCTACAAGTCTGCCCCGTGGGTCAAAGAAATAGATGGTAGGAAGCTGCTCTACATGAAAGACCTTGCTATTGACCTCGAGGTCGTCAAAATTCTCCAGGTCGATATAGTAGGCCAGGTAGTTGTTATTGACCAGGGCGGCTATCTGAGGATCAGCGAAGACCTCTTTTTTGATGCGCTGGCAGGGAACACACCAGGGAGCCGTGAAGAGGATAATGTATGGCTTATTTTCAAAGCGGACGAGTGAGGTAAATGTATCGTACGGCATGTGTACGAAGCGGACTGTATCACGTACCGCAGTCACACTATCCTGTGCCATAGCGGCTACAGAGAGCGACAGACAGAGCGATAGCAGCCAGACCTTCATAGCGCAAAGCTAATCTTTCCATCAGGCATATCTGTATTAAGCCCTCCCTTGGGGAGGATTTGGGAGGGCCAAGGCTTTTTATTTGTGCTGCTCTATCACCTGGCGCAGCTGCTCTGCGGGCACCACACCAGATTGCCTCCAGAGGGTCTTGCCGCCCTTGAATAGCATGAGTGTGGGCACACCCTGTATATGATAGGCGGCGGCGGCAGAGGGGTTTCTATCCACGTCTATCTTTACGATGCGTACATCGTCACCCACCATGTCTTTGAGCTGGGAGAGGATGGGCTTCATCATCTTGCAGGGGCCGCACCACTCTGCGGTAAAGTCTACCAGTACCGGTACCTCCGAGCTGATCAGATCTGAGAAATTGCTCTTTTCCATATTTGCGTCTTTATGTCTTTGTTTTAAAAGTTGGAGCCGGAGGTTTCACCGGCATGGTGTCATTCTATCACGCTATTCCTCATATTGCTTCACCCACAGAGGCTCTCCCTCCGGCGTCCAAACAACCAATCCCGTGCCTGAGTTGCGCTGGCCATTTTGTCATGCAAAACGGGCAGGGGATGGCTCATCTCTTTTTATTTTTTTGTCTCACCGTATGCCTTCTGCCAGGCAGCATAGCCACCGCGCAGGTCATAGACACAGCGGAAACCTTTATGCTTCATGATACGCGCCGCAAAGGGTGAGCGGTGACAGGTCTGGCAGTAGACAAATGCTGTCCTGCCCCTATCCAGCGTATCTACATCCTCTCCATAGTGGAAGGCGAAGAAGTCGTAGTTTCTCGCGGCACCCATATGTGACCGGTTGTATTCGCCGGGCGTCCGCACATCTATCAGGTAGTGATCTCCACCGGCACGCAGCAGGCTGTCATACACGGCAGGAGGCACTTTGCGATAGGTAAATGTGCCCGTACTCTGCACGGTGAAGCAACCCTGCAGGCCAAGGATTAGCCCGATGCTCAGTAGTATAGCGATAGCATGCCGCATCCTATTTCTTGTCACCGGTATTGATACCAAAGGGCAGGTATAGAGGGCATGTGCCTACTATGCTGGTGAGCACAAAGATACCGCCCACTACCAGCAGGCCTATGGCTACAGAGCCGCTGACCACTCCGGCGAAATATAAAGCTACGATGACCAGGGCTACTATCACTCTGAGCACACGGTCCAGGTTTCCCATATTCTTTTTCATCTGCATTGATTTTATGATGCAAAGGAACGAAGCCCGCACTGCACGGACGGGAACAAATGTTACCTATCCCGCTTTTTAGGAAAGCTCGATGGTATGACGGCCCAGTTTGAGAAGATTTTTCTGCTCCATGGTGCGCAGCAGGCGACTGATAGCCTCTCGGTGGGTGTGCAGCTCATCTGCTATCTCCTGGTGGGTGATGTAGAGGGCTTTTGTATTGAGCGCTTTTGCACGCTCGCGCAGGTAGTGCAGGAGCTGTTTATCCATATTGCTAAAGGCTATGAGGTCTATGACCGATAGCAGCTCGGAGAATCTATTGCCATAGGTATTATTGATAAACTGGCGCCACTCCGGGTAGCGCGACCACTCATCTATCATCTGTACCGGCACCTGCAGGATGTCTGTTTCATCTTCGGCCACCGCCCTGACCGGGCTCTTGCGGCCTGCCTGGCAGCAGTTGAGCGCCATAGCACAGGTCTCACCAGGATAAAGGTGGTAGAGAAAGACCTCATTGCCGTCTTCATTTTGCCGCATGATGCGGATAGCACCTTTGGTCACGATGGGTACGAAGTGGATATCATCTCCCGGAGACATCATAGCCTGGTCTTTCTCCAGGTGCTTGGAGCGGCAGTATTTGGCCACCTCTTCATTGAGGCGGGCATCCTTAAAAAGTACCGGTGTCGTTTCTGTCATGGTCAGGCTAAGGTACGCAAAATACAAGGTCCTGAGACGGATGGCTTTTCAGTACATCTTTTTTGTATTAAAGTTGCACCCCATATGGCGGGAGGACGCAAGAACAAAAGAAAGAAGATAGCAGAGGTCAATACGCTGCCCAATGTATTTCAATGTCCGGAGTATCATGAGACACAGCTCTATGATGCATCCGGCCAGCGGTTAGACCTGAAAGGTCACTGGAATGAGCTTGTCTTCAAAAACAATAACCCGATCACACTCGAGCTGGCCTGCGGCAAAGGCGACTATACCGTAGCCCTGGCTGCGCGCTACCCTGACCGTAACTTCATAGGAGTAGACATCAAGGGTCCACGCATACACGCCGGCGCCAAGCATGCCGTAGAGCAGGGCCTGCATAATGTAGCTTTTGCACGCATCAAGATCCAGAACATCCTGAATTTCTTTGGCACCGGTGAGATAGATGAGATATGGATCACCTTCCCCGATCCGTATCCCAAGGATCGCCATGAGAAGCACCGCCTGACGTACAAAGAATTTCTGGCCAAATATGAGCAGGTGCTAAAGCCCGGTGGCGTTGTCAACTTTAAGATGGATGACATGGATATGTTCCATTACACGCGTGACAGCGCCCTGGCATATGGCTGTGAGATGCTCTACTACCAGGAGGACATCTACAGCGCACCACTGGAGCGCGAGGAGCTATCTATCAAGACCTTCTATGAGAAGCAGCACATAGCAGATGGCCGCACGATCAACTATCTCCGTTTCCGCTTTAAGTCTTAGCTTTAGCTGTATAAAGACGACTCTATGCCAAAGCAGCCAGAGAAACCCAAAGAAGTACAATACTCACCGGAGTCCTATTCCTTCTTTGAGAACGTATGGGAGGTGGCCCGGCTGGTGCCCAGAGGCCGTGTGACATCATACGGTGCTATAGCACGCTACCTCGGTACCGGCAGGTCTGCCCGTATGGTAGGCTGGGCTATGAATGCTGTAGATAAGTCTAAGCTGAAAGTACCGGCACACCGCGTAGTCAACTCTCAAGGGCTACTCACTGGCAAGCACCACTTCAAAACACCTGACCTCATGCAGGCGCTGCTGGAAAAAGAGAAAGTAAAGGTCAAGAACGACCAGGTGGTAGATTTCAAAAAGCTTTTTTGGGATCCGATGAAAGAGCTGGAATTATAACCCTCCCTATCCACTGATTATCAGTATGTTTATCAATCAAAGATGTTAAGTTTCGCATCAAATTTCGGTTAAGTGCATTGACCGACAGTTAGTTATCGTTCGTTTACACAAAACAACCGTTCGTTTATAAATTTTTCTCATTTTTGCTGGTAAACAAACAGGCAAAATGAAGAAACAATTATTCTCCCTGCTCACATTGATCAGCATCTCTCTCGCCGCTTTGGCTCAGACCGCTGTACCCAATGGTGAATATGAAAACTGGCAGAATGTAGGCCAATCTACCGAGGAACCGACTAACTGGAACTCCAATAAGACCGGTGGCGGTTTTGCCACCAGTGGTCCGCAGACCTGCTTTCGCGATACGAGCACACTCAATGGCGGCTCCTACTGTATGAAGATCAAGACAGGATCTTATTTCGGCATCGTGGTGAATGGCTCCGGCACTACCGGCAAGGTAGAAGCCCCCTCTACCAGCAAGTCAGAGGGCTATATTCATACCATAGCTGGCGACCCTAGCTATTCATCTGCATTCACCGGTCGCCCGGATAGTATCGTATTCTGGTATCGCTATACCAAGGCCGGCAGCGACTACCCCAAGATCGAAACACGCCTGCATATGGGCAATGCCTATGCACCTGAGACACCAGTCAATAGCAATCACCCGGACAGCACAGTCAATATCATAGCGCGCGCCCTATGGAATGGCCCGGCAAATACAGTGGCGGGCTGGACCAGGGTATCTGTACCTTTCACCTATGTGGATGCACGTACCCCTCAGTACATACTGGTGACCATGACCAGCAGCGGTGACCAGACAGGCGGCACATCCGGCTCTACCCTCTGGGTAGATGGCATGACCGCTATCTACAATCCTACACTCACCACCTCCTCTACAGTCTCTACCGGGCCATATTATGTATCTGCATCACAGGGTACGGCTATTTCGGTGCCGTTCACTATGACAGGGACCTTTGCCGCAGGCAATACCGTGACAGCACAACTGTCCGATGCCAGCGGTTCTTTTATTAGCCCGGTCACTATCGGCTCTGTGACAGCTACTGCATCTGGTACTATTGCGGCTACTATACCTGCCAGTACGGCCACAGGCACCGGCTATCGGGTGCGCGTAGTATCCAGCTCACCTGCTATCACCGCAGCTAATAACGGCAACAATATCACCATCTATCTGATCAGTAATAGTGTCGCACCATCGACGGCACAAACCATACCTGCCAATACCAATGGAACGACGCTCACGGTGACAGAATCACCAGCAGCGACCTCACGTGAGTGGAAATATGCTACTACAGCAGGCGGCCCATACAGCAGCTTCAGCACTCCTCAGACGGGCAACACCTATACGCCGAACTTTGCTACAGCGGGTACTTACTATGTAGTATGTGTTTCTACCTACCCTGGCGGACAGGCCACCACAAGCGCCGAGGTAGTGATCAACGTAGTAAGCAATGAGATCACGCCAGCTACTTCACAGAGCCTGCTGGTGGGTGTCTCCGGAAATATGCTGACAGTGACAGAAACCCCCGCCGGCACTTCCCGTGAATGGAAGTATGCTACCATAACAGGCGGCTCTTACAGCAGTTTTGGTACTGCTCAGACAGGTACTAACTACACACCGCTATTCAATACAGCAGGCACCTACTACGTAGTCTGCCAGTCTGTGATCAGTGGAGTGACCGTGACCAGCAATGAAGTGATCGTGTCTGTGGGCAACGCAACAATTACTACCTCTGCCGTGACGGGCTCTCCGTTCCTTTTCAGTCCGTCGGCGCCTGATGCCGGTGTGAGTGTACCATACACTATCAATGGCACATTCAATAACGGCAACATATTTACCGCGCAGCTGTCAGACGCTTCAGGTTCATTTGCAGCGCCTACGACTATTGGCACACGTACAGCCACTACTGCAGGTACTATCTCTGCCACTATACCACATACTACACCCGCTGGTACCGGCTACCGTATACGTGTAGTATCATCTAATCCTAATATACTGGGTAGTGACAATGGTACAGATCTCACCGTAGATCAGTTTCACAACTCGATCGCACCGACTGCGAGCCAGACCATGCAGATCAACACCACCGGCACACCGCTCACAGTGACTGCCTCTCAAAGCAGTACCCAGGTATGGGAGTATACCACCACCAGCGGATCAGGATATACGGGCTTTGCACCGGCGCAAACAGGAGCGTCCTATACTCCGCAGTTTGCTCTGCCGGGTACATACTATGTAGTGGCCCGCTCTATCAATCAATACAATGATACTGTGACCAGCGGCGAAGTAATGATCACTGCTACCAACGGCACTACGCTGACCACTTCCGCAGTGGCCGGATCTCCATATCTGGTATCTCATAAGGCGGTGGTGATGGTCACTGTAAACTACACGAGCAATGCTGTATTCAACGCGGGCAATACATTTACGGCTCAACTGTCTGATGCCACAGGAGACTTTACCAATGCTGTAAACATAGGCCAGGTAGCCAGCACGACACCTGCAGCTATATCTGCCCAGATACCAAACTCATCTCCGGCGGGTACAGGCTATCGCATCCGCGTAGTATCTACCGACCCGGCACTGACTGGTACGGATAATGGCAGTGACCTGCAGGTCATACCTTTTGAAGTGTCTGTGTCATCTCTGGCGGCACAGCATACTTACACGCACTATGACGGCATCCCTATCTCCATCACGGAGACACATCCTGCTACACGTGAGTGGGCATACAATGGAAACGCAAGCCAAAACTACGTCTCATTCTCTCCGAGGGATACCGCCAGCGTCTATACACCGCATTTTGATCAGGCGGGTACATACTATGTAGAGTGCACCTCCGTGAACGGGTGGAACGACAGCATACGTACGGTCGCCATCGTGATCACGGTGACGGACTCACTCAATATCGGCATCCATGACCTGGCATCTGCGCAGGCGCGCCTCTACTACACAGGAAACAATCTGGTAGTAGACCTGACCGGATCTGAGCTGCAGGCCAGCAGCATAGAGCTGATCAATATGGCCGGGCAGGTAGTGCTCACGGCACCAGTACGCAATAAAGAAATGACCTCCATCCAGACTGATATCCCTGCAGGAGTATACATATTCCGCCTGGCTACCAGTCAGGGCCAGCTATCTGGCAAGATGGTCAGGCCGTAAATAAATTGGTTTGTTTGTGATGCCCCGGTGCGCCCACCTGTGCCGGGGCTTTTTTATGCGCGCTAGTGATATTATTCAAATATCTCACTTACCACCTTACCCTGCCAGCAGTCAGGTATTTTGGCGTTCAGCATTTTGGCTATCGTGACTGGCAGGTCGTAGTTATTGACCAGGGCAGTAATATGATAGCCCTTTTTGATGCCTGCACCGGATAGTACGAAGGGTACATTGACCTCCTGAGGTGTATTGCCGCCGTGATTTTTGCCTATACCGCCATGATCTGCTATGACCACAAACACAGTGCTCTCCAGCATGCCGGCCTTTTTGACCGCAGCGATATATTTGCCTATAGACTTATCTACGCGGGCCACTGCATCATAGTACTCCCTGGTACCATGACCGTATTTGTGGCCCGTTTCATCCACATCGTTGAAGTGTATGAAGAGGAACTCCGGCTTGCGCACACGGATCACAGTGGGCACCCGCACATCTGTGACAGGCTCCCAGATGGTGCGCTGACGTATAGAGCAGACGTGGTCCTCTACCAGGCGGCGAAAACTCCACCACTCCATGATACAGGCTATCTGAGCTTTCTTATTGCTTTCCCTCAGTACGCGAAAGATAGTAGGAAACACATGCCCCTTCTTGCCACCACAGTAGGATATATCACTGATCTGTGAGCGCTGCCACTCATTGCTCCAGATGCCATGTACTTTTGGCGGCACGCCGTCTATGATCGATGCCCAGTTGGTAGAGCTACTGGTGGGCATTTGCGCCTTGGCCTCCCAGGTCCAGCTGCCGTGCGCTACGAGGCTGTCTATATTAGGTGTATACGCATGAGCTATGCCATCGGGGCTACAGCCATCTATACCAAATACCACCACGTGTTTTACAATCTGGCCATAGGACAGGAAATAGAAAACGATAGTAAGAGATAAAAGAAGGAGCTTTTTCATGGCCGCAAATATAAACCCCGCTGCGAGTCAGCATGATAAATTCCGTCTAACTAATGATTATAACCGCTAGAAAGAATGAACATCCTGACTATTCTTTTTTTCTGATGCACCTGATTTATGCTTCGCAAGCAGGAATGCAAATCCCACATTGAGTCCTACATTTGAGAACGGTGCTGAATACCTGAGGCTCACGCGCGGAGACGTGGGGGATTGTGTTGTTCCGCTATTTATCTCCTTCACATAGTTGCCATAGCGGTCTGACACCTGCAGCTGTGAAAGTTGATCTGTACCATTTATGGTGTAGGATGTCCTCTCCCAATGCGTCGGACTATATGACGCAGCAATACACACAGCAGCCAAAGAGAGGCTCACGTGCCTGGACAGCTTTATCTGAATACCCAGAGAAGAGTAAAACCCCAGAGAGACGTCACCCTTCTCCCAGATCACAGAGCTCATAGTACTCGCCCCGCTATTATAATTTCCATTGATCGTTTCCTTGATACCGCTCAGGCCTATCATCATACCGATCTCGGCTACCGGTGTTACCTTTTTGAAATCATGCCTGAAGCTAAAATGCGGTATGAACTGCCCCGAGAATCCCTGCTGAGCAATATTATAAATCACGACACCACCATTATTTAGCTCCTCAGAATATATTTTGAACGGAGCACCAAAAAATCCGTTGATCTTTAAGCCTGCTCCTATATCTTTTATTGAATACCAATCTAATGCTACAAACAGATTGCCCCCCTGGCCCAGAGATACCGGAGCTACCCGGGTGACATAGGTGGCTGTGGGGCTATAGACCTGGCTCTGATAAGAGGTGGTGTAGGTGCGTGCTATCGGAGCATCACCTCCGCCCCCGAATGACAAGACAAAGCTCTGTGCCCTGCACACCGGTATCATCAGCACGATAAAGATCAGGAAGGATATGTTTTTCATAGCGTACCATAGTTTGTGAGCAAGGATAATCGAAATTTTTAAAAGGTTCTAGCTGTGTGATCCATGTTTTTAATATCGTGCTATTTGGAGATATTTGCGCCCTCATCTCAAAATAGTAGTCTGCTATGAAGCGCATATTGGTCTCCCTTGTTTGCATTTCGCTGTACATGATACATGCGCCCGGCCTGCATGCGCAGGGCAGCTGGACCATGGTACGCGACTCCGCCCCGGATATCAATACCGGCGTGATGCTACTCCTGTCTGACGGCTCGGTGATCTGCAAAGCGTCCAATGCATTCGGCTATGGCAACCTCTGGAATAAACTCACTCCTGACAGCACCGGCAGCTATGCAAACGGCAAGTGGTCTACCATAGCACCCATGATAGATGACAGACTCTACTTCTCCTCTCAGGTGCTACGCAGTGGCAAAGTGTATGTGGCGGGAGGAGAATACGGCAGTGGTGTGAATAAGGCCGAGATATATGACCCTATAGCAGACACCTGGACCTCTATACCTACCCCAGACCCGGGAGACTCTATAGCAGACGCCAACTCCCAACTACTACCAGATGGCAGGGTAATGCAGAATATCGTCAACTCAAACCAGGTAGACTACGGTACTAAAAACCTGATCTATGATCCGGCCTCTAACTCCTTCTCCTACGGGCCATCGTGCATAGGAGATGCAGATGAATCTGCCTGGGCTACTCTCCCTGACAATAGTATCCTCTTTGTAGACATCCATAGCTATCAGACGGATAGATACATCCCTGAGCTGGGCCGCTGGAAACATGACGCTAATGTACCGGTCATGCTCTATGACAACTTCATCTATGAAACCGGTCCCGCAGTCAATCTGCCGGATGGTTCGGTTTTATTTCTCGGTGCCAATAGCAATACTGCTATCTATATGCCGAGCGGTGATACTACCCGCGGCTCATGGGTGAGAGGGCCGCAGATACCCAATAGAAATGGTATAGCAGATGGCGCAGCTGCAGCGATGCCTGACGGCCATGTGCTCTGTGCAGTATCACCGGTACCCAATGGTACAGATCCCGACAGTATTTTTCACACGCCGACTTATTTCTATGAGTTCGACTACCTGACGGATAGTTTCACACTGGTAGATGCTCCTGTAGGTGGGCCATTCATGCCATCGAGTCCTCCATCCATTCCTGTAGCTACTTATGGCTGTCAGATGCTGAATCTGCCGGATGGCAATATTTTGTTTTCCAGCCAGTATAATGACCGCTACTACATCTACACATCCGGAAACCCTCCTATAGACGCGGGCAAACCCTTCATATCATCTGTGAGTCCTACCGGCTGTGAGTTTGTCATATCAGGCTCTTTGTTTAATGGTATCTCGCAGGGTGCTGCATATGGAGATGACTGGCAGATGGCTACCAACTATCCCATCATCCGCCTTCAGTCAGGATCGCGTGTCTACTATGTGCGCACACACGACTGGAATCATGTAGGCATTCAGCTATCAGCTAGTGACTCCACATATTTCTCTGTCCCTTCAGATGTACCAGACGGCGACTACTCTTTGTACCTGAGCGCCAATGGTATCAGCTCTGACGCGTTCAGCTTTCACTATACTAATTGTCACACAGGCGTGACAGAGGCTACTGCCAATAACTCCCTGCTCAAGGTATATCCCAATCCACTGCATCAGAAAGCACAGTTAGTCTTCTCTGCTGTGGAGAATACGGGCTGTGTACTGCGGCTGACCGATCTCTATGGAAGGACGGTATGGTATCAGGACTATAAGGCCGTCACTGGTATAAACTCCTGCACGCTCGATCTGAGCAGCTTTGAAAAGGGAATCTACGCGATAAGTATTGAGCTAGGGGGGGAGACGAAGACCACAAAAGTAGTGTCTGAATAAACTCCGGTTTTTTCGTGCCTTCTCAAAATAATATCAGACAAAAGCCGTTTCTTAGCGCAAAATGAATGCCTTGAGAAGGTTTATCTTGCTTATAATGACCGTACTACTGGTATCTGCCGCACATGCGCAGGTAGGCGGCAATACGGTTTTCAACTTTCTGCGCAATGCGCCGTCGTGGCGGCAGACAGCTCTCGGCGAGATCAATATCACCACGATAGACTACGATCCTACATCTCAGCTATCCAATCCGGCCTCTCTCAATCCGCTGATGTCGCGGCAGGTATCATTTAGTACCTCTATATATCCCGGAGGAGCTAACTATGGAAACGCCTGCTATGTGCATGACTTTGCGAAAAAGGGCACCTATGGCTGGGGCGTGCAGTATATGACCTATGGCTATATACCGCAGACAGATGCGTATGCTACCACCGAAGGGCAGGTACATGCCAATGATATAAACCTCTATGGCGGTGGCAGCTACCGTTTCGGCAAAATATTTAGTGTCGGTGCCAATGCTAAGTTTATCGGCTCTTTTTATGGAGACTATCGGTCGTTTGGGCTGGCGGCTGATCTGGGTGCCTCGGTCAATGATACTGCACATGGCATAGTAGCCAGTATCGTGGCCAGAAACATCGGTGTGCAGCTGACACCCTACTCAAACGGCGGTGGTCATCGTGAGCCGCTGCCATTTGATCTGCAGGCAGGCTTCTCTGTCAAGTTCAAAGGATTTCCTGTACGTTTTCATGTTACCTTTCACGACCTGCAGCGCTGGGACATACGGTACAATAATCCCGCCGACCAGCAGACGAGTCTTTTCTCCGATACCGTCAAGACCAAAAAGAGCGCTGCTGCAGCAGATGAGTTTTTTCGCCACCTGATCGTAGGGCTGGAGCTGAATATCAAAAAGGTAGTCTATATCGACGTGTCTTATAATCATGAGCGCCGTCAGGAGGTGATGCAATCTACCCGCCGGAGTATAGCAGGCTTCTCGGCGGGCATCGGCGTGCATGTCAAGCAGATATCTGTAGGAGTAGCGCTCTCTCCTATGCCGCTTCACTCCACCCTTGCTCAGTTTACACTGAGTATCAATACCGGTGGGTTTGTAAAGAAGAAGACGATCTCCAAGAGTTAATTCTACTGGGACTATCATAAAAGAAGAACGGCCACCCTTCCGAGCAGCCGTCCCTTTTCAACCCAACCCCTCCGAGCGGAGGGGCCTAAACCCAATTTATGAAAAAACCCATTTACGACACCTTGATCTCGATAGGTCCTTTTGCTTTCGCTTCTTCTACCTTTGGCAGTACTACATAAAGGATGCCATCTTTGTATTCTGCGCTTATTTTTTCTGCATTCACAGTCTTAGGGAGTGTGAAGCTGCGCTTGAAGGATGCAAAGTGAAACTCTCTCCGGGTCCACTTTTCGTTTTCTTCATTCTTGACCTCAGACTTTTCGGTGCTGATGGTCAGTATATTATCTGTTACTTCCAGTTTGAAAGCATCTTTCGCCTGGCCCGGGGCAGCGATCTCTATTTTGTAGCCATCTGCTGTCTCTTTAGTATTGACCAGCACCGGAGTGCGTACACCCTCAAAGAAGTCGTTGCCAAATTCATTTTCTGAGAAGGTGTCAAACCAGTTTGTAAACCTTGGAAATCCAAACCTTCCTGCTTGTGGTTTTACTGATACGAGTGTCATATTCTTGTTTTTATTTTTGGTTTAAGTAATATGATTCGTAATAGTCAAAGCTCGTACCAGTCCAGATTTTTATGCCAATTTGTCGTTTTTATCTAAATTTTAAATGACAATTTGGCAATTTATTGTTTTTGAACCGAACAAAATGTCTTAGAACAATGACCAAGCTATAGCCTTTTATCCTTAGACGCTGTACAGTAGCCTAAACTTACACCCATACGCCGCTGTTTTCATACCTTTATCGCAGATACAAGATGGATCAGGTAA
>JAFDYP010000226.1 GCA_018267355.1 Bacteroidota bacterium | reverse complement strand
AGTAAGGAGGGAATGCTTGTGAATTATATTCTCTCGTTTTAAGGTCTAGCCAAGCGATCTGAGCACTGTTATTTGTACCTTCTGACCATGCGATCTTGTCATCGCTTGAAAAAGCAAGCAGGTTAGGATCTCTAAAAAGATAACTGTTATCTACCGAATCAACTAAGTTGCCCTGCAGGTCCATGACACGAATGCGTGCACCTTGCGACCAGCTGCCATACTGATTGAGAAAGGCAATTTTAGTGGCATCATAGCTCCATGCCGGATCAATGGCGTCATGCTGCAATAGGGTCATACTATCTCCGTTCGGTTTGATCTTGTATATCGCAAGATCCGGCCCATGGTAAACAATCCATCCACCGCGTCCCCATCGCGGGTTTGCCAGACAGTTCTGCGCTATCACTTGCTCTAGTCCAGTGCATAGATCTAATATACAGAGATTAAATTGCGAGCCGTTAAGCTCACTCTTGCGATAACATATCTGATTTCCATTAAGCGGATTAAAACATGGTTCAGCATATCCTTTTGTCAGGCTGTCGGGCTGAACATACCAGTATTCTCCGAACACATTGCTTGGGTAAGGGAACGTATCAAAACCATTGTTCTGAGATGGTTCCAAAAGAGATGATTGATTTTCAAAGCAATAGCCACTATTCAGAACTACAGCCTTGTCCCTCGTGCAGCCGCATAGGAAGATAAGGGAAGCAATAAAAAAACATGAGCGCATAGTTTCAATTTTAAAAGGGCAGGACGATGGAAGATCGCCCTGCCCATCTCGATTATATTTTTACGAATCGCTTCACCGTTGAGGCATTGTCAGTGGATACCCTATAAAGATACACACCCTCGGGTAAATCAGAAATATTGCTATCAATATGGCGTGTGCCTACATCTGCCTTACCGCTCCAGACCGAACGAACTAATTGCCCGGATATTGTATAGAGATCGACTGTCAGGGTGGTCGGTTCAGCCAGATCAATAACCAATGTATTGGCGGAATGTGATGGGTTAGGAAATAGCGTTATATCCATCCCGATCTTAGCCATATTAGCATCGTGCAGGCTCGTGATCGTGGTATTGTCAAAGATAAGGGTAAGGCACATCTTGGCCGAATCCTTCGCATAGGCGGTATCATATGGTAGCCATGCGATATGTGCTCCAGTGGCACTGTCACGAATATGAAATATGACACCACTATACGTGTTTGCGGTTCCACCTCCTACGCCTACACCCGATTCGCAGCATGATACAGCTTCTATCGGCTGCACATCACCACTGTTAGGCAAATATGTATCAGACAAAGAATGTACCGCCCAGATGTTCTTTAGGTGTCTGGTCGGGCTATCAATGTAAGTATAGGTCTTTTGCAGATCATACATGTCAATGCGGTACGCGCCTACATTTACCCACTGACCAGCGCGGTTTTGGACTGGTCTTTTAACGTGACCGATCACATTCCATGTGTATTGATCACGGTATAATGTATCAGCGCCACTAGTGCAATAATGTTCAAGCGTATATTTGGGCTTCCAAGCATATTGCAAGGCCGCACCTGCGTCTAATCGTCCATATCCCCATAGCGGGTCACTTCCCCTAAAGCCAGTACCTCCATAATAGGCAGTGATTTTCTCTATTCCCTCTACATCTTCCGGCGCAAGGTTATTGAAATTGGCTGTAGGCTGATTGAGTTGACTCATAAGAAGCGCTGCTACACCAGAGGCATGAGGAGCCGAGGCGGAAGTTCCGTCAAAACCCATATAAGAACCACCCCCAAGTGTTGATCGAATGAAACACATTCCCCCTGGAGCAATGATATCCATACCTTTGCCATGCGCTGGGTTATAACCACCTGCAAAAGGTGAAGAACAAGATGTAGTAAGAATATTACCTGGCTTACCATTCGAACCACTAGCACCAACACTGAGAACCCAAGAATCCCAAAGTATAGCGGGATAATGGTTTTTATCTCGTGTACTGTCATTGCCTCTTGAGGCCACGAAAGCTACCTGATTCCTATTAGCAAAATGTACGGCATCCTCCAATATTCCAAGTACGGAGTCCTGATATACGCCGCCCCAGTTCACGCCCCAGGAGTTGTTCATGATATGCACCCCCCAGAATAATCCCTGAGAGTGGTCGGTTCCTTCTACCGCATTATCCACTATGGCCTGGTAAGCATGAGATATGAGCCCGACAGAATCCGAGCCAGCCGGTATGATCTTAAATATATAAAGTGATGCTCCCGGATTTCCTGAGGTTCCGTTGCCTCCGGCTATTCCGGCAACACCCTTTACATTGTTTCTCAGGGCCGCTGCAATGCCTGCTACCTGAGTGCCATGCTGTGTCACCCCTTGGTTGGGAGCTGAGATGTAATCCCACGGTTGTCCGTTGCTTGTCCAGTCGGCACCACCTTTCATCTTGGTATTGGTAGAGCTACCCCCGAAATCTTCGTGATTATAGTATAGGCCATCGTCTATGATAGCCAGCTTTACAAAGCTCTCACCGACTGCATAATCCAAAGCTGGTTCTAGGTTGATGTTTGCGCTGTCATATCCCGGTATAGGGTGCAGATTACCTTGCTTGGAGTATAGACTATCATTGGATGTCTGGTCGGGTTTGAGTGTATAATCTGGGTAGGCATGGACTATTGTCGGAAAGAGCGAGTCGAGGATTTGTGAAATCTCTACCTCACTCTTTGACACGGTTGGATAGTCCAGGGCGAATGTCGCCCACATGGGTGGTATAGGCACTTGCTGCCCGAGCCTTGAGGTGGAATATCTATCGTTGGGTGTAAGCGACGTTAGGCAGAGAAGTTTGGACTTGCCGAGGTCGAACGGCATCTTGGCCTGTATGGCGCTGAATGCCGTGGATGTGAGAACCATATTAGGCAAGAACAGGCGATTATTCCTGTCCTTAAGCACTGTAGTATCAAGCGCAGACTTGTCAAAGCGCACCAGCACTCTGCTCTTTACACAAAGTGGATCACCTTTACCATCCAATGTATAGGATATTGTCATCGGATATTCACGGTATTTCAACGTGGAATATGTATAGCTCCCGCTTATATTGCTACGCCCATAAACATAAATATTGCCACCGCTATCTACCTTAACATTACGCCCCTCGTCATCAGAAGAGTTTGTGTTCAAATAACCTTTCTCCCACAGTGGCTTTCCTGTACTATCGTAGGCTAGTGTGATCTGGTCAAAGTTACTACCATTATATGTTTTACCTGTAACATAGACCTTGTTTAAAGGATTTAGATCAAGATCAAAACCTTGTGCATCATGGCCTGCAACGGAACAGTATCTCCGCTTATCCCACACTATCACACTATCACGCATTTTAAGCGTCCATATAGCTTTAGAGCCATCCGCATTACCAGCCCAGCCTGACATGATAATATTATTGCGGCTATCAATCTTGATGGCAGACACACCATCATTTTTGCTATTACCGCCATCTATATACTTACGCCATTTTAAATTCAGCAGGCTATCCATCTTGACTATAACGATATCATCCATTTTGCCTGCATCATTGGATATACCAGCCAAATAGATGTTCTCTGCATTATCCTTTGCGATAGCGACAGGACGCGTTACATAAGCACCACTCGTATGAGTACGACTCTGGCTTTGCAGTGCGCCTGTGCTGGTATTATATACTCGCGTGATAATATCACCGCTGGTACTTGAAAGTCCACTGATACCATACACTTTTTTACTGATACGGCGACCACCGAGATCTACACCAGCGTCATATAATCCTACACTATCATAAGTGGCGGTCCATTGTGGGCTACCGCCAGCAGTTTTATATTTTAATAGT
>JAFDYP010000225.1 GCA_018267355.1 Bacteroidota bacterium | reverse complement strand
CCAGATTAGCAAAAGTGATTTCACCGTTGGCATGCAGGCAGATCTTATCATCTTCCTTGATAGAGCCATTGTTATTCTTGTAGCTTGGGTTTACGCTACCGTCAAAAATGATATCAGGCACCTTATCACCAAATAGCGCTGTCAGTAGTTTGCCCAGTGTCACACTGGCATCTGCCCTGCCGCTGCCGCGCTTGATTGTATTGTCATGCACAAATATGCCGCCGCAGTATGGATCGTAGTCCTGGTCTTTGTACGGCTTCTTCAGCACGAGGTAGCTGATGATGGCGCCACTGGTCGTATTATGGCCGGTGATCTCATTGGAGTATATCTCGCACTGATTAGTAGCCATGATGATAAAGCCGGTACCGGCCGGCACCTCAGCTACTGAGGTACCCTTGGTAGCAAAGTTGACCGTATTGTTATTCGTTATCTTGTTATTGTGCACGCGGCAGCGCATACCATTCTTGACCGGCAGGTCCGGATTGTCAAATACCAGCAGACCACCGGTATTGTCGTAGCTGTTGTTTTCGTATACATCAGCATCCACACAGTTTTCTATCTCTATGCCGGCTACATTGTCATGTACCTTATTTCTGCGCACGATGATGTTTTTAGACTGTCCCACGTACACACCGGCATCTGATGATCCATACACCTCACAGTCCTCTATCAGCACATTGGTACATGATACCGGATACAGTGCATAGGCACCGTTCTCTGTGGAGTGCAGCTTGGTCCACCCGGTCTTGATCCTCCTGATGGTCACATTGAGTACATCTTCCAGCTTGATACAGTCGCCTTTGGCATTGATGATGGCAAAGTCTTCCAGTACGATACCGTTGGCCGTGACACGCAGCCCCTCTGCTCCGTCCTTCTGACCGGCAAAGTTGAGCGTAGTCTTGTCCATTCCTTTACCTCTGATAGTCACATTCTTCACACCATCCAGTATCAGCGGGCGTGACAAATTGTATGTTCCTTCAGGTAGTTCTATTACGTCACCCTCCTTTGCATTGACCAGCTTCTCTTGTATTTGCTTTTCAAACTCGGCAGAGACCTTGGCAGGCTCTTCCTTTTTATTGTTTTGGCAGCTAGCCATGATCAGCGCGGCACAGGACACCAGCAGCAGATGGAGAGGGTATTTCATGTAGATATGTTTGGGTGTAGCGAATATAGCCGCTCACAAAATAGCACTAAAATCTTTTCGCTGAAAGCGTGATATAACCCGTCAAAAAAGGGAGCTTGATTACTTGCCGGCCATCTGAGAGATAGATGGCACCAGAGACGGCAGTACACCCAAGGCGAGCGTGACTACCAGACATATGGCAGCGATAGCGACATAAGATATGACGCTTTCACCGGCGGCCTCACTCTCCTCGTTGTCCTTGGTCCACATGGCCAGTATCAGTTTGAAATAGTAATAAACGCTAATAGCTGAAGTGATCACGGCTACGATCACCACGGCCAGGTGCTGCGTCTTGATGGCCTCAAAGAAGACATAATACTTGGCAAAAAAACCTGCCAGCGGCGGTATACCTGCCATAGACAGCATAAAGATGGTAAGCGCCACCGCCTGAAACGGATTACTCTTGCCCAGGCCATTGAAGGCTTCGATCTTTTCACTCTTGCGGCGCTTCATCACTGAGATACCGATGGCAAAGGCACCAAGAGAAGCAAAGGTATAAGCGACTGTATAAAAGAAAAGCGCGTTAGCAGAATTCTGATAGAGAGACATAATAGCCAGCAGCATATAGCCCGCGTGAGCCACACCTGAGAAGGCCAGCATGCGTTTGAAAGAGTCCTGATTGAGCGCCGTCAGGTTGCCTACCAGCATAGTGAGTGCAGCTACTACACTGAGTATCCAGGCAAATCCGGAGAAATTATTAACGAAGCTCACGCTGAACAATCTGTAGAAAGCGGCCATGGCTGCTACCTTAGACAGTGTAGCCATCATAGCAGTAGTCAGCGTCGGGGAGCCCTCGTACACATCGGGCGCCCAGAAGTGAAATGGTACTGCCGATACCTTAAAGAGCATAGCGATCAGTATCATGATCACACCTACAGTAAAGATAGGATCGACATTACCCTCTGAAGCATAGACGCCTATCTGCACCAGGTTAAAGCTGCCCGTAGCGCCATACACCAGCGTGATACCAAAGAGCAAGATACCGGAGGCAAAGGATCCCATGAGGAAATACTTCATCGCGGCCTCGTTAGACCGGATATCGCGCCTTTTGCTGCCTGCCAGGATATAGAGGGAGATAGATAGTACCTCCAGGCCTATGAAAAGCATGGCCATATTGGAGAAGCTCACCAGTGCGATACCACCGCAAAGCGTAAATACAATTACAGAAATGTAATCGGCCAGTTTCGTTTCCTCCGCATCATAGAAGCTGCCACTCATGGCCACGAGGCCAACCGCAGTCACTATGAGCAGCCCCGTGAAAGCCAGAGCAAAATTATCAGCACGGAGCATATCATTATAGAAAGATACACTGGAGCCATTCCACTCTGTGAAGTTGATACCGAGGATAGCCAGCAGGGCCAGCACGACTACCGGCACTACGATCTTGCGCAGGTTAAATATCTCCAGCACGAGGCAGGCGATACCGAGAAATGATGTATATGTCAGTGCCCTCATTTTCTATCCCAGAGTATGTTTCAAAATTTCCGTCAGCGCCGGCTGTGCTATCTCCATGATCGGCTTTGGATATACACCGCACACAAATATGGCAGTGATGAGTATGGCGAATACAGCCAGCTCACTCGTACTCAGATCAGGGAATGCCGACACAGTAGCCCTCTTCTCGCCCAGCATCACGTACTGGTACATCTTCAGCATATAGACAGCACCGAGTATGATGGTCAGGCCGGCCACTATAGACAGCCAGGTATTGTACTCAAACACGCCAAAAAGTAGCAGGAACTCACCGATGAATGCATTGGTAGTAGGCAGCGCTACAGAGGCCAGCACGATGATCATGAATGCTGTAGCAAACCTCGGAGCGATGCTCCTGATCCCACCTAGCTGATGTATCTCCAGCGTACCGGTCCTGCGCAGGATCACCTCACCGGCAAAGAATGCTCCGACTACGTTCACACCGTGAGCCAGCATCTGTACCACAGCACCCTGCATACCCTCATTGGTCAGAGAGAAGATACCGGCGGCAATCAGGCCCACGTGAGCAAAAGAGGAATAAGCCAAGAGACGCTTCACGTTCTTTTGCTGTATAGCCAGAATGGAGCCGTATACTACGCCTATCACAGCCAGTACAATGAAGTATGGTATCAGCGCTTGGACGCCTTGAGGCGCTACCGGTAGCAGCCAGCGCAGCAGGCCATAGAGTCCCATTTTTAGCATGATCCCAGACAGCAGCATAGTACCCATAGTAGGAGCCTCGGTATAGGTATCGGCCTGCCAGGTATGGAAAGGAAACACTGGTATCTTGACCGCAAAGGCAAAGAAGAATGCCAGTGCTACAAAGATCTGCTCTGTATGAGAAAGACTCAATCCATACAATACCTGTAGAGACAGGCTACCCGCCTT
>JAFDYP010000224.1 GCA_018267355.1 Bacteroidota bacterium | reverse complement strand
GCCTGTAGCACAACGAAACCCCTCATAAAGGCGTCTTCCTACCTGATATTAGTCACAATAGCACTACATTTATGGACCACACCCGGTAAAAGTTTCTATGAAGAAAAGCTTTACAAGCATATGTTTTATTTTTCTACTGATGCTGTGCCGATGGCAAACAGAAGCACAAGTCACTGTCACGTATACCAGTACGGCCTCTATCTGTGCTAATGACGGCACCATCACGGCCAGTGCCAGCGGGGGTATAGCACCATACACCTATACCATACTCTCCGGTCCCGCCGTACCATCTATATCATACCCCATCTCGCTACCCCCCGGCAATAGTACCTTTGCGAATCTACCCTCAGGTGTCTACGTGGTGCAGGCTACTGATGCGACCGGCGCCACAGCTACTACCAATGCGGCTGTGCCCGGTACTTATCAGTTTCCCTCCTGTACTGCTACTCAGTCAGGTCTCAATATAGTCTGCAATGCCACACTCGGTAAGCCACCCTATCAATACGCCATATCCAATAGCGGTGCAAATACAGGATTTGGTCCATATCAATCATCCAATACTTTTGGTGGTATGTGCCCGGGTACCTACTGGGTGCGCGTACAGGACGCCTGCAATAATATTTATACGAGCAGCATCAATTTTATGTATGTGCTGGGCTATACCCTGCAGTGTGTCAATTTCACGCAGGGCACGCTCTCAGTCACTGCACAGAGCGGCCACAGCCCCTACACCTATACTGCCGCCGGTCAGACTAATAGCAGCGGTACCTTTACCGGCCTGGGTCATGGCTACTCAGGTGCATTCACCATTACAGACTCCTGCGGCAAGACGGATATTTTCCAGCTCTCACCGGCTTCGGTGCAGTTTACAGGTCATTGCCCGTTTGATAGCAGCATCTATCTGACACGGTTTACACCGGCGACCGGTCTACCTACACCAGCCTCTGTGACCTATATCTGTACCAACTGTGTTCCGGTACAGTCTATCACAAATCCACCCTCCGGCGCGCCCTTGTTTCAGCATATTGGCCTGGGGCAGTCGTATGCTATCACCGTGGTGACATCTGACTGCGGAGGCGATACGGTCTATGCGCACTTCACACCGGCGCTGGCCTCAGGCAATATACAGACCACCTACCTCGGGTGCAATAGTTTTAAAGTCGTACTATCTAGCGCGGGTGGCCCGGTGAGTTTGTCCCTGATCGATTCTTTTGTGGTGGTAGATTTTTCTACCCACACTACTATAGCAGTCAATAATACGGGTATCTTTCACGGCCTTCCGGCAGGCGCTTATACTGTCATAGTTTACGCACCGCGTGCATGTCTCGCACCTACACAGACGGTGGTCACGCTGCCTCACCTGCCGCCGAGTTGCTCTTACATTATGAAAGATGCTACCTGCCAGTCAGCCTGGGAGTATAGCATCACGCCTTTTTCTTCGGAGCACTATACGCTCACTGATGCAGCCGGCGGGGTAGTGCCCGCTATACCCGGCGTCAGAGGGGGACAGCCGGTGATCAATTTCTATAATGTCCACCCCGGCGCCTATACGCTCCTATCTGACAGCGGCTGTACCTGGACGCCCACCTTTGACCCCGTTCCTTCTGTCGGTTCGTCTGCGTATTCTTACCGCACATGCGGCGGCAGGCAATACATCCATATAGCCGATACACCTGCCCTATACTGCAATAACATTTTGCTGAAAGTATATCACAGCGGTAGCGTGCTGGTCAATACTATTTATCCTGTGGGCCAGATAGATGTGGACCTGCAGGTGGCAGATTCCGGCTGGTACCATTACGAACTGTACGCTACGTCATATACCGGCGATACATCCCTAGTGCAGTATGATACGATATGCCCCATCGATACCGGCAATATATACATGGGCTATGGCTCTGTACCGTATCCATACTCAGATGTGCTGTATAGCTGTGGCAGCAGTTCTCTGCCGGAGTATCATATCTATGGGGGGCTGGTGCCATATACTGTCGAGATGCCGGGCGTAGACACAGTGATGTTGTATTCCAATACCGGTTACTTCCCCACGGGGGCTCAGGGTACCTACTCTATCATAGCCTATGACAGCTGTGGCATCAGCCGCAGTTTCACTTTCGATATCATAGACACCTGCACACCTGTGATCTGTGCCACACTGCAGGCTGGTAATGATACTGCCATATGTGCGGGTTCATCTGTCTTATTGACTTCGGCTGCCTCTGAGCCCGGTGGCACGTATAGCTGGCAGCCCGGTAGCGGCAGCGCTATGGATACGATCGTCTCTCCCGGTGCCACCACCATATACGTAGTGAGCTATACGCAGAACCACTGCCCGGTAGTGTACGACACTGTGGTCGTGACGGTGATCACGATGCCTCAGGTGCGGATAGATGATGCGGCAGCCTGTAGCGGGCAGCCAGTGACCATCACAGCGGCTGTCAGTCCTCCAGGCGGGCAATACAACTGGTCGCCGGGGGCTGCCACTACGCAGAGTATCTCTGTATCACCGGCAGTGGCTACGACGTACAGTGTGACCTATAGCATAGCCGGCTGCCCTGCGGTGAGTGATACTGCTATAGTGACACCGGTGAGTGGACCTTCTGCTACAGCATCAGAGATAAATGCCACCTGCTACAATGACGATGGCGCCGCTATAGCTCAGCCTGCAGGAGGCACACCGCCCTACAGCTATATCTGGAATGACGCCGCGCATACTACTGCTGATACGCTGAGTCACCTGTATGAAGGTACCATCTACACTGTTACCGTGTCGGATCAGAATCAATGTACGGCCACTGCTACCACTCAGATAGGTGTAGTGCTGCAGCCACTAAATATTGTACAGGACTCCATAGCAGACATTAGTTGCTTCGGATCTGATGACGGCTACATATCAGTCAGCATATCAAACTCTACGCATGATAGCTATCAGTGGAGCCCCGCAGGTAGCGACTCAGTGCTCACACACCTGACCCCGGGCACCTATTCGCTCACCGTGACCGACCCTGCGGGCTGCAGCGGTACGATGAGCTTTACCATTCACGAGCCACCTGCTGTGGCGCTGGAGGTGCTGCCGGCAGATACGCTCATCAGAGAGGGCGATGCTGTTTATTTCACGAGCCTGCTTTCACCTGCGCCGGCCACGGTATCTTATACCTGGGAGCCTGCTGCAGGGCTCAACTGTAGTACCTGTGCGGAGCCGGTCTTTCAGTCAGGTGCCGGTACCTATCAGTACGCCATCATGGTCAGTTATAACGGTGTATGCCACCTCACTGATACGGTACGG